>NZ_JAZHLK010000002.1:0-155933 GCF_036549515.1 Aurantimonas sp. E1-2-R+4
CATAGTGCGGGCGGGTGATTGCGGTCCAGGGCATCTTGATCTCCGTCGAATCTCAGCAATCCGACAGAATCACAACTCGCTGAAATCACTCACCTCTTTTTGGAACGGACACTAACATCGGGCTGCGGTCCCGCTCGCACGATTGCCGCACGCATGGCTCTGTCTTGCGTCGCCGTTCGGAGTTGCGGTCGGGCGGGTTTTGTTTATGTTTCGTTCCAGTCGCCGCCCCGTTTCCAAGGTTTCAATGGCCAAACCCAAACTCAGCTTCATATGCCAGAACTGCGGCGCGGTCACCACGCGCTGGCAGGGCAAATGCGACGCCTGCGGTGAGTGGAACACCATCGTCGAGGAAAACACGTCCGGCGGGATCGGCGGTGGACCGCAACGCGGCCGGCGCAAGGGCAGCCCATCGGCGCTTCTGCCGCTCTCGGGCGAGATGGAAGAAGCCCCGCGCATCGTCTCCGGCATCGACGAATTCGACCGGGCGACCGGCGGCGGCATCGTGCGTGGATCAGCTTTGCTCATCGGCGGCGATCCCGGCATCGGCAAATCGACTCTGCTGATGCAGGCGGCCGCCGCGCTGTCGCGTGGTGGCAACAGTGTCGTCTATGTCTCCGGGGAAGAGGCTGTGGCGCAGGTGCGCCTTCGCGCCCAGCGCTTGAAAGCCGCCGATACGTCGGTGCAGCTCATGGCCGAGACCAATGTCGAGGACATCCTCGCGACGCTTGCCGAATCCCGCCGGCCAGACCTCGTCATCATCGATTCGATCCAGACGCTGTGGAGCGACATGGCCGAATCGGCGCCGGGAACCGTGACGCAGGTCCGCACCGGCGTGCAGGCGCTCGTGCGCTATGCCAAGGCCAGCGGCGCGGCAGTGATTCTCGTCGGCCACGTCACCAAAGACGGCCAGATCGCCGGCCCCCGGGTTGTCGAGCACATGGTCGATGCCGTCCTCTACTTCGAGGGCGAAGGCGGCCACCACTACCGCATCCTGCGCACCGTCAAGAACCGCTTCGGACCCACCGACGAGATCGGCGTCTTCGAGATGAGCGACATCGGCCTGCGGGAAGTGCGCAACCCGTCGGAACTGTTTCTCGGCGAGCGCAACGAAAAGGCGCCCGGCGCCGCGGTTTTCGCCGGCATGGAAGGAACCCGCCCGGTCCTCGTGGAGATCCAGGCCCTGGTGGCGCCGTCGGCGCTCGGGACGCCCCGTCGCGCGGTCGTCGGCTGGGACCAGCCGCGACTCGCCATGGTCCTAGCGGTGCTCGAAGCCCATTGCGGTGTGCGACTCGGCCAGCATGACGTCTATCTCAACGTTGCCGGCGGCTTCCGGATTTCCGAACCGGCGGCGGACCTCGCGGTTGCGGCAGCGCTCGTGTCCTCGCTCAGCGGCGCCGCCCTGCCCTCCGATTGCGTCTATTTCGGCGAAGTCTCTCTCTCCGGCGCGGTGAGGCCCGTCGCCCATGCGGGACAGCGCCTCAAGGAAGCCGAAAAGCTCGGTTTTCGGCAATCGGTCTTGCCGGCGGCCAGCGCCGATCTGCCGCGATCGGGCGAGATGGTGCCGCATGAAGTGGAGACCCTGCCCGACCTCGTCGGCCGGGTCGCATCGGGCGGTCTTCCATCCGACGGTTGATTTTCACGCCGCCCCCTAGTGTAAAATGGACACCAAAGAGGTAAGGCGTCATTCGCAGGCATGTCATACTGGCATCTGCCACCCGCGCCTGATCCGAACGTCCACGGGACCGATCATCCATGACCGTTACTCTTCTCGACGCGATCCTATTCGCACTCATGCTGGTTTCGGCGCTTCTTGCCATGGTGCGCGGCTTCTCCCGCGAAATCCTTTCGGTGATCTCCTGGCTGGTGGCGGCGGTTGCCGCCTTTCTCTTCTACAAGCCGCTGACGCCCTATTTCGCCGAGTACATCTCATCCGACACAGTGGCGATGGCGGCCTCGGCAGCCGCGATCTTCCTCGTCACGCTGATCATCGTGTCCTACATCACGCTGCGGATCGCCGACTTCATCATAGATAGTCGCATCGGCGCGCTCGACCGCGTTCTCGGCTTCGTCTTTGGCGCCGTGCGCGGTCTGCTTCTCGTCGTGGTGGCCATGCTGTTCTTCAATTGGCTGGCGCCGGAAAACCAGCCGGAATGGGTCGCCAACGCCTGGTCCAAGCCGTATTTGGACAATTTTGGCAAGCAATTGGTTGCGGCGCTGCCGGAGAACCCCGAGCAGATCATCCTCGAGAAGATCCAGGGCACCAGCGGCGAGCCGGCCACGGATACGCCTCCCGCTCCGGAAGAGCCCGCGTCCATCGAGGGCGCGATCGGGGAGTCCGGCGAGGCACCGCCGGCCGATCAACACTAGACGCAGCGGTCGGAACTGCCATTGCAGGACGAGCGAGCCCTCGCGTCACGCCCGATACGGGCCTATATGGTGAAGACCTCATCACAAGCCGACAGACATCGGCAAACGGCGGATAATCTCATGGACGAAACGCCATTCGACGACGACGAATTGCACGAAGAGTGCGGCGTCTTCGGTATTTTCAAACGAACCGATGCCGCTGCGGTAGTGACGCTCGGCCTTCATGCGCTTCAGCACCGCGGCCAGGAAGCGGCGGGGATCGTTTCCTATGACGGCTCACAATTTCATGTCGAGCGCCATGCCGGTCTGATCGGCGATACCTTCACCAAGCAGGCCGTTCTCGAGCGTCTGCCGGGAACCTCCGCGATCGGCCATACCCGCTACGCCACCACCGGCGGCGGCGGCTTGCGCAACGTCCAACCCTTCTTCGCCGAATTGTCTGCCGGCGGCTTCGCGGTCGCCCACAACGGCAACATCACCAACGCCCTGACCATTCAGCGCGAGTTGCAACGCCGCGGCTCCATCTTTTCCTCGACCTCCGACACCGAAACCATCCTGCATCTCGTGGCCACGAGCGCAGCACGGCATTTCGTCGAAAAGCTGATCGACGCCCTATCGCGGCTCGAAGGCGCTTTCTCGCTGGTCGGGCTCTCGTCGAAGAAGATGGTCGGCGTGCGCGACCCTCTCGGGATTCGGCCGCTCGTGCTCGGCGATCTCGAGGGATCGCCGATTCTCGCATCGGAGACCTGCGCCCTCGACATCATCGGCGCCGACTTCGTTCGCGACATCGAGCCCGGCGAACTCGTCGTGATCAGCGAGGACGGAATCGAGAGCATCTTCCCATTCCAGGCGCGCCGCCCCCGGTTCTGCATCTTCGAATATGTCTATTTCGCCCGCCCGGATTCGACCGTGGAGGGCCGCAACGTCTACGAGATTCGCAAGAAGATCGGCGGCGAACTGGCGCGTGAGAGCCATGTGGAAGCCGACATCGTTGTGCCGGTTCCCGATTCCGGCGTTCCCGCGGCGATCGGTTATGCTCAGGAGGCCGGTCTGCCCTTCGAGCTCGGGATCATACGCAACCATTATGTCGGCCGAACCTTCATCCAACCGACCGACTCCATTCGCCACATGGGCGTGAAGCTGAAACACAATGCGAACCGCCGGATGATCGAAGGCAAGCGCGTCATCCTCGTCGACGATTCGATCGTTCGTGGCACGACCAGCCAGAAGATCGTGCAGATGGTGCGCGAGGCTGGCGCGACCGAGGTCCACATGCGAATCGCCTCGCCGCCGACCCGCGCCAGCTGCTTCTACGGTGTCGACACGCCCGAAAAGGCCAAGCTGCTCGCCTCGCGCATGACGATCGAGGAGATGGCCGACTTCATCAAGGTCGATTCGCTGTCGTTTCTGTCGATCGACGGGCTGTACCGCGCCACCGACGAGCCCTCCCGCAACAAGCTGACGCCGCAATTCTGCGATGCTTGCTTTACCGGCGACTATCCGACCTCGCTGACCGATCAGGACGGCACGGAAAATGTCCGGCCGCTCTCGCTGCTGGGTGGTGCGGGCTGAACACGGAACGCTCCTTGAATATCGCGATCTTCGCGGAGAGGCAGTACCGTGGGGAAACATAGGACCTGAGCCGTTCGCCCAAGCCTTTGCCGGCAGGGCTCAAAGCTACGGATGGCGCCTTTCCGGCGAATTGATATGACGCAAATGCTGACAGACAAGATCGCGCTGGTCACCGGGGCCTCACGCGGTATCGGCTACCACATCGCCAAGGGCCTCGCCGCCGAGGGCGCGCATGTCATCGCGCTGGCGCGTACCGTCGGCGGCCTCGAAGAACTCGACGATGAGATCAAATCGGCCGGCGGATCGGCGACGCTCGTCCCGCTTGATCTGACCGACATGGCCGGGATCGACCGCCTCGGTGGCGCCATCAACGAGCGCTGGGGCCGACTCGACGTCCTGGTCGCCAATGCCGGGCTGCTCGGCGTCCTTGCGCCGATCGGCCACATCGAGGCGAAGACCTTCGATAAGACCATGACGGTCAACGTGAACGCGACCTGGCGACTGATCCGCACCGTCGATCCGTTGCTGCGCAAATCCCTGGCCGGACGCGCCATTGTGATGTCGTCCGGGGCCGCCCATTCGGCCAAGGCGTTCTGGTCGCTCTACGCAGCCTCCAAGGCGGCCTGCGAGGCGATGGTGCGCTCCTGGGCGAACGAGACGATGAACCTGCCGCTAAGGGTCAATTCGGTCAACCCGGGCGCGACGCGCACCGCCATGCGGGCGCAAGCGATGCCGGGCGAGGACCCGAAGACCCTGCCGACCGCGCGCGAGGTGGCGGCGAAGATCGTGCCCCTCGCCTTCTCGGACGTGGTCGAGACCGGCAAGCTCTTCGACGTGCGCGAAAACCGCTTCCTGGATTACCGCGACCCCGCCTGATCCGCGGCCGCCGAGCGGGTTTCGCGTTTCGCGCGCTTGCCGAAGGCTCGCACCGAAAAGCCAACCGAAATAAAGTAGGCGATCGCGGTCAGCGTCAGCGTCTCCCAGAAGAAGCTGAGCAACAGGGCGACGTAGAGAACGAAGCCCAGGATGATCGGGATGGCGTAATCGCGCGGCACCCGGATGCCTGCTCCCTTGCCCGACCATGTCGGCAGGCGGCTCGACATCAGAAGGCCGATAAACACGAGATAGACCGACGCGATCGTCGCGGTGATCTCGGGGAATCCGAGATTAAGACCGGAAAAGCCCACATACATCGGGAACAGGGCCAAGCCCGCGCCGGCCGGTGCCGGTACGCCGACGAAGAACGCCGAATGCCATTTTGGGCGTTTCGGATCGTCGAGCATGGTGTTGAAACGGGCGAGCCTGAGTGCGCAGGCGCTCGCATAGAGCAACGCTGCGATCCAGCCGAAGGCCCCCGCCTCGTTGAGCATATAAGTGTACAACACGAGACCCGGCGCGACCCCGAAATTGACGATGTCGGCGAGCGAATCCATTTCCGCGCCGAAGCGGCTCTGGCCTTTCAATAGCCGCGCAACGCGGCCGTCGATCCCGTCGAGGAACGCCGCGCCGAGCACCATGCCGACGGCGAACTCGAACTGACCCTCGAAAGCCAGTCGGATGCCGGTCATCCCGGCGCAGATCGACAGGATGGTGATGAGGTTCGGGACGATGTGGCGGAACGGAATGCGCCGGCGTACCGGGCCGTCTTCCACGTCGGGCTTACCCGGATCGAACGGAGGAAACGGAGATTCGATCGGCATCAGTCGCGCCTCGACGGCCAGGTTGGCAAATTGTCGCCGAACTCGGCGATGACGGTTTCACCCGCAATCGCGATCTGTCCTTCCGCGACGCGCGGCCGGGCACCGTCGGGCAGATAGATGTCGAGACGTGAGCCAAAGCGGATCAGGCCAAAACGCTCGCCCGCCTCGATTCGATCCTCGACCTTGGCCCAGCAGATGATCCGCCGTGCCACGAGCCCGGCGATCTGTACCACGCCGATCTCGCCCTTCGGCCCGTCGATGACCATCAAATTGCGCTCGTTGACCTCGCTCGCCTTGTCCAGCTCGGCATTGCGGAACTCGCCTTCGCGATAGGCAATGTGCCGGATTCGGCCCCGCATCGGCGCCCGATTCACATGACAATTGAAGACGTTCATGAACACCGAGATGCGTAGCATCGGATCGGTGCCGAGATCGAGTTCGGCCGGCGGGACAACATGGCCGACGAGCGACACGCGGCCATCCGCCGGGCTGACGGCCAGATGATCCGCGATCGGCGTCACACGCTCGGGGTCACGAAAGAAATAAGCGCACCAGGCCGTCAGGATGAGGCCGATCCAGAACAGCGGCTCCCATAGAAAGCCGAGCACGACGGCGACCACGAAGAACGCAGCGATAAACGGGTAACCTGCCTTATGAATGGGTACGAATGCGTTTCGGATCGAGGCAATGATATCCACGGTCTGTCTTCTTCCTTCCTGATCCTGCGGCACGTCCCGCTTGCGATAAGGATAGACGAGAGTTGAGGCAAGCAGGCACGCGACGAGCGCCGCCGATCGGCGGCGATGGCGGTCACCCGACGTTCGAAGTTCGGGCGCGCCTCCAAAGATGTGGCGCGACCAGACCGCCGGCAAGGCGATGCGGCGTGGTCGGCGTTAGACTTCTTCGGTTCGGCGCCGTTCGATGACGCCGAACTCGTCCGCTTCGCGAGCCCGCCGAAGCGCTTCTTCGGCTTCCGTCGCCTCACGCTGCATCGCCCACATCTCGGCGTAGAGTCCAGCCGCTTCAAGGAGTTCGCGGTGTGACCCGCGTTCGACGATCTCACCCGATTTCAGGACGATGATTTCGTCGGCGTCGATGATCGTGGAGAGCCGATGCGCGATGGTCAGCGTCGTGCGCTCCTTCGACACCAGGTCGAGCGCCGCCTGTATCTCCTGCTCGGTGTGCGTATCGAGCGCCGAGGTCGCCTCGTCGAGCACAAGGATCGGCGGGGCTTTGAGGATCGTGCGGGCGATTGCCACCCGCTGCTTCTCTCCCCCGGACAATTTCAGCCCGCGCTCGCCGACCATCGAATCGAAGCCATCCGGCAATTCCTGGATGAACCCGGCAATCTGCGCGAGTTCGGCAGCGCGGCGCACTTCCTCTTCGCTCGCTCCGATGCGGCCATAGCGGATGTTGTAGGTGATCGTATCGTTGAACAGCACCGTGTCCTGCGGCACGATTCCGATCGCGGCGCGCACCGATTCCTGCCGCACGCGGGCGATATCCTGACCATCGATCAGGATGCGGCCGGACTGGATATCGTAGAACCGGAAAAGCAACCGCGAGATGGTCGATTTGCCGGCTCCGGAAGGGCCGACGATCGCCACCGACTTGCCGGGCGGAACGTCGAAGGAAATGCCTTTCAGGATGACGCGCGCCGGATCGTAGCCGAAGCGCACATCCTCGAAGCGGATCGCGCCTTCGCTGACCTTCAGAGCCGGGGCATCGGCCGGATCCTTCACCTCCGCCTCGACGTCGAGCAGATCGAACATCGCCTCGATGTCGGTCAGCCCTTGGCGGATTTCACGATAGATGAAGCCGATGAAGTTGAGCGGAATCGACAACTGCATCAGCATCGCGTTGATGAAGACGAAATCGCCGAGCGTCTGGGTTCCTGCCCGCACCTCAAGCGCCGACATCACCATTGCCACGGCCATTCCGGCGCCGAAAATCAGCCCTTGACCAAAATTCAGCCAGCCGAGCGAGGTCCAGATCCGCGTCGCTGCGATCTCATAGCGAGACATCGCCCGGTCGAAGCGTTCCGCTTCCATGGACTCGTTGCCGAAATATTTGACTGTCTCGAAATTCAACAGCGAGTCGATCGCCTTGGTGCTGGCGTCGGTGTCGGAATCGTTCATGTCGCGGCGAATGCCGATCCGCCAGTCGCTCGCCTTGATCGTGAACCAGCTGTAGAGCCCCACCGTGGTGGCGATGACGGCCAGATAGCTGACGCCGTAGGCAAAGCCGAAGATGATCGCCACGAGGGCGAATTCCAGGATGGTCGGCAGCGTGTTGAGGATCGTAAACCGCACGATCGACTCGATGCCCTTGGTGCCGCGTTCAATGATGCGCGACAGGCCGCCCGTCCGTCGCTCCAGATGAAACCGCATCGACAACTGGTGCATGTGGACGAAGGTCCGATAGGCCAGCCGGCGCACGGCATATTGGCCGACCCGCGCGAACAGCGCGTCGCGAAGCTGGTTCAGCCCGACCGAGAACACACGCGCGACATTGTAGGATACCACCAGCGTGATAGCCCCGGTCAGCGCCAGCGGCAGCCATGCGCGCGCCGAATCAGCCCCGTCCAGCGCGTCCGTGGCCCATTTATAGAAATACGGAACCAGAACCGTAAGCAGCTTGGCCAGTACCAGGAAGAAAGTCGCATAGGCGACCCGCATCCTGAGATCCGGCCGGTCCGACGGCCACATGTAAGGCCAGAGATTGGCCAGCGTCGTCAGGGTCGATCCGCTGTCGCCCGATATTCGTTTCCCGGCTTTTTGCGCCAAGATGGTCCTTTCCAACGAAGCGGCGCGACGGGAGGAGCCGGCGCGCCGTCGACGTTCTGAAGTTGGTTCGGGACGGTCAGGGCCCCGGCGAGAGCGAGGCAGCCGCCGCCGCGCCCCTATTCGATGCGTCCACGTCGGCCGCGATTACATCGTCGAACTGGACGAATAGCCGAAGCGCAAAACACTTTCATGGGGGAACATCGGTCGAAGGCGTCCCGATTCAAGCGGACGGGAACAGCCTAATTGCGTTGTGCCGGCTCGGCGTCCGCTTCCCGCGCGTCGTCTTGCGCCGCAGGCAATCGGAAGACCTGTCCTGGATAGATCAGGTCCGGGTTGCGAATGCGATTGCCGTTGGCGAAGTAGATCACGGTGTAGCGGCTGCCCCGTCCGTAGGTGTCGCGGGAGATTCTCCACAACGTGTCGCCTTTGCGGATGATCACCCGCCCGGTCGCCGTCGCAAGGGGGGCTTGGCGGTTGATCGGAACATCGAGTGCCGCGGCGCTCACCTCGCTTTCGGTCGCGACGACGGAGCGCTGCTCCTGCAAGATTGTCGACGCTGGCCTCTCGCCAACAGTACCGGACCCCGGCTGGAGTGATATCGTTGGCGCGGAGAGCTTGGTTTCGGTGCGCGACGCCATCAATGGCGGTGACGATGCCGTGTCGGTCGCGTCGGGCGCTGCCGAGGCTTCGGCGCCCGCACCCTCCCGTCCAATTTCAGGTGTCTTGAGACCCGTCTGCGAACGCGGTTCGACGATTTGAACCGGTGGGGTCACCGAGGGTCGGTCCGTCGGCGGGGTCGCATCGCCCTGGAAAGAGCCTGCCGCCTTTGTATCCGGCGGCGGACTGCGTTCCGGTATCTCGGCCGCCGCTTTTTTCGGCTCGGCAGTGCGGCCTTCCACCGAATCGCTGTCCACGACCGGCGCCGAAGCTGCGGCGATTCGTGTTTCAGCCTCCGACCGGTCGGCCATTGCCACGCCTGGAGACGGACTGACCGCCGCCGCACCGTTGGCAGGGGGCGGCGCGATCGCCGCGACAGCCTGCCCCTCGGGCCGCGTGAAGGGCACCTCCGCCCGCGCCGTCACATTCCCGTCGACCGTCACCTGATCGGCCCGCACGAGGTGGTCGCCAACCGCGACCGGACGCTCGGCAGTCACCAGAAATCGATTGTCGGCGGTCGCCCTGTTCTCCGCCACCAGGACGTTGTCGAGATAGATGCGGACCGATGTGCCCGCGTCCGCGGACCCCGCAACGAAAATCTGCTCACCCTCGACTTCGACGGCTTCGATCCGCAACCTCGGCGACGTCGCCGGCTCCGGTGCCTTGTCCTTCTCACCCGCCTGACTCGTATTCGACAGGAACGCGGCGTCCGTATCGATCGGCTTTTCCGATCCGGCAGCAGGGGCGGATGTCGGAGCCTCGTCTTGCGAAATCGCTGTCGCGGATCTGCCGGCAGCCCCCGTTCCGACGCCCGGGCCATCCGATCCGGCTACTTGCCCCGATGGCGAGGCCGGGATTGTCATCAGTCGCGACGCCTCGTCAGGCGCTTCCACCATCGCGAGCACGTCTTCTCCCCGTCCCGGCTGCGGCACGCTGACGATTGCGGTCTCACGTGATCCGGTGGCCGTGCCCTCGGGCGTTATCGCGGTGAGCGAAATCGCGTGCTCACCCGGCGTCAGCGGCTCAGGCAGGACGATGACGAACTCGCCCGCTTCATTGGCGGTGTCCTCACCGACCACCGTCGCGCCCGCGTGCAGCGTGACCCGGCTTCCTGGCGCGGATCGTCCGGCAATGAGGGTCGAACCATCCGGCTCGACGCGCAGAAGGTCAAATAGCGGTCGATCGCCGGCTGTCGCTTCGCCTTCTGTCGGAGGAACTGAACTCGCGGATTCCAACGGCGATGCGGGCTGCTTCTCCGCAGTCGTCGCGTCGGCGGCTTCGACCTTTGCAGAAACTTCCGGGCGCGGCGCAGTATCGGTCGGATCTGGCACGATCCGCGCCGCTTCGTCCGGCGCTGGAGATTGCTCAGACGATGTCGCGCGCGCGTTGGCCGTTTCCGTCTCGCCGGCATCACTGGTCGATGGTCGATTCGGATCGGATTGCGAGACCGACGCGCTGTCCTGCCGCGTCGCGACGTCCTCGGAAGCCGGCAAATCCTCCGTTTGCGCGATGCGCAATTTCTCGCTGCTCAGCATGTCCCAGTATCCGAGCACGATCGCGACAAGGAGAACCAGGCACAGGAAAACGATTCCGAGGGCTTTTCGCTGCATGATCGCACCATCTTCGCCGGTTCAACGTCGCCGGATCGAAGAATTCGAGAGATGTTACACGACCTTTATCGAAGCACCGCCCGGCTCACAAGGTCGCGCCTTGCGGCAGACAGCTCCGCCGCATCGAACGGCGCAACCCCTTGCGAACACTCATGAAGGGAGGCGAAGCCCGTCAGTTCCCGCAATCGCCGGAAAACCGCTCTCTCCTTCAACGAACTGGTCGCGACTTTGCCCGCGTTGGGCAAGCCGGGGACGGCTGCTCCACCGCATGCCCTCCCCGATTCGGCGTTGCGTTCGCAACAACTATCTGGCATTCCTGTAACGTGGCCTTTCGCAAGGCGCGACATCGAACGGGAGGGCTTTAGCGGCGATGACCATCATTGACGTCAAGACGGAAATTACCGGCAATCTCTGGAAGATCGTCGCCGAGATCGGCCAGGACCTCAATGAGGATGACCCGATCATGATCCTGGAATCGATGAAGATGGAGATCCCGATCACAGCGCCCGAGGATGGCCGCCTGGTCGAAATTCTCACCGCCGAAGGCGAGACCGTCACCGAAGGGACGGTTGTGGCCCGCATCGAGGCCTGACCATGGGCGCGATCAACAAGGTTCTCGTCGCGAACCGGGGCGAGATCGCCTGTCGTGTTTTCCGCAGCGCTCGAGCGCTCGGCCTCTCGACGGTTGCCGTGTATTCGGAGGCCGACGCAGCGAGCCTTCACGTCGCAGCGGCGGACGAGGCGGTCGCCATCGGGCCATCCTCACCCCGCGAAAGCTATCTGGACGCCAAGAAGATTCTCGAAGCCGCGCGCCAGGTCGGCGCCGACGCGATCCATCCGGGGTACGGCTTTCTCGCGGAGAATGCCGCGTTCGCCGACCTTGTGACGGCCGAGGGGCTGCACTGGATCGGCCCGACCGCCGACATCATTCGGCGAATGGGTGACAAACAACGCGCCCGCGAGATTGCGCAGTCTGCCGGCGTTCCCGTCGTGCCGGGCAGCCGGACATACGGTGTGGGCGACACCGACGGTCTCGAAGCAGCCGGGCGAGACGTCGGTTATCCTCTGCTGGTCAAGGCGGTCGGCGGCGGCGGCGGCATCGGGATGCGCCGGGTGGACGAGGAATCCCAACTCGCGTCGACCGTTACCGCCACCCAGTCGATGGCGGAGAAATCCTTTGGCAACGGAGCGATCTTTCTCGAGCGGTTCGTTCCCCGTGCGCGTCACATCGAAATCCAGGTTTTCGGTTTCGGCAATGGCGAGGCGATCCATCTCTTCGAGCGGGATTGTTCCGTCCAGCGGCGGTTTCAAAAGGTCATCGAGGAAAGTCCCGCGCCCGGCCTTCCCGGGGCCGTGCGCCGGCGCATGGGCGAGGCGGCCGTGTCGCTTTGCGCTCACACCCGCTATGGCGGCGCCGGAACGGTCGAATTCATCGTCGACGCCACCAGCTTCGAGTTCTTCTTCCTCGAGATGAACACACGCATTCAGGTCGAGCATCCGGTGACGGAAATGGTGGCCGGCGTCGACCTCGTCGCCATGCAGATCGACTTTGCCCGCGGTCGGTTCACCGGCGCGGACCAGGAGAGCATTCGGTCTTGTGGACACGCCATCGAATGCCGGCTCTATGCCGAAAATCCGGCGAAGATGTTCATGCCGGCGCCTGGCCCCTTGACCGTTTTCCGGCCACCTGCCGAAACCGAACATGTGCGGGTCGACAGCGGCTACCGCGAAGGCGACGTGATGACGCCGTTTTACGATCCGCTGATAGCCAAGCTGATCGCCCATGGCGGCGACCGCCGGCAAGCCTGTGAGCGCGCCGAGCAGGCTTTACGAAACTGGCCGATCGAGGGGCTTCGCACCAATCGGGATTTTCTGATCGGGTGCCTTCGCAACGACGCGTTCCGCGCGGGCGATTTGTATACCGGCTTTCTCGATGAGCACGCCAAGGCAATCCTGGCGGCGTGATCCAGCCACGGCAAGATCCGACGCCATAGCGGTTGCCTGGGCTATGGTGCCGTGGGCCATGGTGCCGGTCGCCACGTCACCCGAGCGGCGAGGGCGTGCGGCGTGACCGAAATTGTCGCTCCAGATGCGCGACCGTGGCGAGGGCGCGGGCCATTGCCGGAATTTCGTCGAAGACCGGAACGCCGATCTTGCGCGCCTTCTCCCGGTAATGGCGTCGGCTTTCATCGAGTTCGGGCGAACCATCCGTGCGCAGCGCCAGCGCGAAATGCGCGATGCCCGGCCACGTCGCCTGTGTCTCCTCGATCACCTTGAACAAATTGCCGACCGGATCGATTGCCCCCCGACCGACGAAGGCGGCAAGGTTCAAATGCATCGCCACGACGTCGGGCTTTGCATGACGGTAGACGATGTCGAGAATTTCACCCGCCACCCAACCGTCCTTTTCCTGCAGGGTTCGCACCGGCGTGTCGATCGGATTGACGACGCTGGTGCCCGGCGGCAATCCCAGCGCCTCCAGCGGTACGCGCGCCGCGTCGCCGAACGGCGCGACATCGAGCCCCATGCTGGCGAAGATGTCCGTGCCCAGCACGCTGGAGCCGCCGCCATTGCCGAACAGCGCGACGTTCCTCGTCGGCTTTTCCGGCCGAAGATCGAGATGCTGCAGGGCCAGCAGGACGTCGATGAATTCGTCCACCGTGTCGACGAGCGCGACCGGCAGTTGCGCGGCAAGCGCCTCCCACGCCTTCCCGTCGCCAGCGAGGGCGCCGGTATGCGACGCGGCTGCGAGGCGCCCCTGTGCGGAGCGTCCGCCCCTCAAGATCACCACTGGCTTTGTCGGCTGGGCGGAGCGAAGCAGGTCGAAGAAGGCCCTGCCCCGCTTGATGTCTTCGATATAGACACCGATCGCCTTTGTCTGTTCGTCCGCGAGATAATACGCGACGAGCTCATGCGGCTCGACGTCGGCGCTGTTGCCGATGGTCACCAGACCGCTGAAGCGCAAGCCGCGCCATTGGCCCCGCTTGATGATGTCGGTCGACAAACCGCCCGACTGGGAGACGACACCGATGCGCCCCAGTTCGCGCGGCGCGTCGCTCGGAAACGTGAGGCCGCCGCGCGGCGAATAGGTGCCTAGACAATTCGGCCCCAGGACACGCACGCCGCCGGCTTTGGCGCCCGCCACGAGATCTGCCTGAAGCGCCCTGCCCTCGGCGACTTCACCGAAGCCCGACGAAATCACCTGGGCGATACGACAGCGCCCCCTGGCGGCCGCGAGCACATCGGGAATTCGGCCCGCGCCGACGGCGACATAGGCGTAGTCGACCCCCTCCGGTGTCTCGCCGAGCGACGGGTAGGCCTTCAGCCCCTCGATCTCTTCCGCCGAAGGATGGATCGGGTAGATGGCGCCGGAAAAGCCGAAATCCTTCAACCGGCGGATGAAGGTATTGGCTAGCGCGACGTCCTTGGAGGAGGCACCGAGGACCGCGACGGTTCTTGGCTCGAACAACGGTTTGAATTCGATCAGCGGATCGCCGGATTCCGCCTTCTCAGGTTTCGAGACGGGCCGGTTCTCCCGCTCGGTGAGAATGACACGGGCATCGGCCGCCATCAGCCCCGAGGCCGAAACGATGACGGGATTGAGATCGAGTTCGGCGACATCGTCGCCGAGCGTCATCAGCAGGCCGCCCGAACCGCCGATCCTCACCATCGCCTGGACCAAAGCCTCCTCGTCGACCGCCGCTTCGCCCCGGATGTCACCAAGCAGGGCAAAGCCCCTCAGTTCGCGGAGCATGGCGCGGGCGTCGGCCGCATCGATCGGACATAGCCGGAACGCCACGTCCTTCAGAACCTCGACGAAGATACCGCCAAGGCCGACCATCAGCATCGGTCCGAATTGTGGGTCTTGAATGCCGCCGATGACGATCTCGCGGCCCGGCGGAATCATCTCCTCGACCAGCCAGCCGTCGATCGTCGCGGCGGCAATCACCGGCCTCAGCGCCATCGCCTCGACGGCGGCCCGAACTGCGTCGGCACCGTCCAGCCCGAGCGCGACCCCCCCGGCATCCGATTTGTGGAGGATGTCCGGCGACACGACCTTGACGACGAAGGGCGCGCGCATCCCCCTCGCCCTGGCTTCGGCATCGGCGGCGTCGCGGGCCAGCGCGGAGCGGGGCGAACGCACCCCGTAACGCGCGAGTAATTCCTTGCCGGCGGCTTCGTCGAGTGATCGCCGGCCGCGCGCGCGCGCCGCGGCAATGATGTCCCGGCCAAGCGGCTCCTGAATGGTCATCGCAATCGCTCCGTCAGTAGCTGGTCGGCCAGGCACGCATCAAATGCTCGCCGACGCCACCGGAGCGGCGCCGCGTCTGGATGTCGAACATGCGGATGAGAAAATCGCGCGTTTCCTGGGGTTTGATGACGTCATGTGCCGAGAAAATGCGCGCCATGTCCCATATTTCGAGATCCTTCTGGATCTCGGCCAGCGCGGCCTCGAACCCCTCCTGCCCGGCTTGCAGATTGTGCACGATGCTGGTGGCGAAGACCGGGTCCATGAAGCTGACCTCGGCGGTAGGCCAGGCCACCATCGCGCTGTTGTGCGCCCCGCCGCCCATGGCGACATAAGCGCGGCCGTAGGCCTTGCGACAGATCACGGTGATCTGGGGCACGGTCGTGAGGCAGGTCGCGTTCATGAAATTCATGATGTGCCCGGGCGCTCCCCGGCGTTCGGCATCGGTCCCCACGACGAATCCGGGCGTATCGAGCATGCGCACGATCTGAATGTTGAAGCTGTCGCACAACACGGTGAAATCGATGATCTTGCGGCATGCCTCGGCCGACAGGGCGCCGCCGCCGACATGCGGGTTGTTGGCGATAATGCCGGTGACCTTGCCGGCGAGGCGGGCGAGCCCGACGACGGCGGACTTGCCGAAACGCGGTTTGATCTCGAGGAACGAATCCCTGTCGACGATCACCTCGATGATCTTCTTGATGTTGTAGACCTGCGTGCGCTTCTCGGGCAGCAGGTCCAAAATCCGGTCCTGCTCCGCGCCGGAGCCTTCGGAGATCGTCCTCTCGGGCGGCAGGATGGCATTGTGGCTCGGCATGTAGGAGAGGAACCGGCGTATGGCGGCCATCGCCTCCTCGTCCGTATCCACGAAGTGGTCGATGAGCCCCGTCTGATCGGCGTGAAGACGCCAGCCGCCGAGTTCCTCCAGATCTACCTTCTCGCCGATCGCCATCGAGACCAGCCGGGGGCTGGACACGGACATGATCGAGCCCTTCTTCATGACGGCGAAGTCGGAACAGCAGCACAGCCAGGCCGATGATCCGAAGGAGGTGTCGAGGGCAGCCGCGACCCACGGCGTATCGCGCATCCGCCGAAACTGGCTGGTGTCATTGCCGAGCATCGCGCCCATGCCCTTGGAGCCCATGGCGTCGGGCAGGCGCGCGCCGGTCGACTCGCCGACATGGATGAAGGGCATGCCCTTCTCGGTGCAGGTCTTGCGGATATAACCGATCTTCTTGGAATTGGTGGCGCTGGTCGAGGCACCCTTGGTGGTGAAGTCGTTGACGACGACGCCGACGTCGCGGCCGTCGATGCGACCGAAACCGGTTATCTTGCCGTCGCGCGGCGTGGCGGCGGCATCGGCCTCGAAAACCGACTGGCCGAGCAGGCCGACCTCCAGGAAGCTGTCCTTGTCGACGAGTGCGTCGAGACGCTCCCCCGCGTTCAGCTGCCCCCTCTCGCGCCGCTTGGCGAGTTTCGCCTCGCCGCCCATGGCACGCGCGGCCTCGCGGCGCCGATCGAGTTCGGCCAAAATCGTTTCATGCGCCATGCGTCTTCTCGCCTTCTCGCTGAGTTCTATTCGAAGTCGCGCCGCTCTAGGGCGATTGGAAGTCGCGCCGCTCCAGGGTGAACCGTTCGACCGCGTCGCGATCCAGGCGGGGGCGATAGCCGGCTGGAAGCCGAATGGCTCCGTCCTGAAAGGGCATCGGCTCGACGAACAGGCGATCCCGGGGTTTCAAGAACCCGTTGAACTCGCCGGCATTGCGGATCGTCGTCCTAGCGACGCAAGCCTCCAGCCACCCCTGAATCTCGCTTCCCAGACCGTCGCCGAGCACAGGCTCCATGCCGTTCTGTCGCACCGCGTCCAAGCCTTGCTTCAGACGGTCGAGGCCGCCGAACCGCTTGAGCTTGAGCTTGCAGTAGCCGACGCCCGTGATCGTGGCGGCGCGATCGATGTCGGCCAGCGTGCAGATCGGCTCGTCCAGCATCAGCGGCACGCGCGATACCGCGGCAACCGCGGCATTGGCGTCCCAATCGTCGGCGTCGCAAGGCTGCTCGAAGAGCTCGATGCCCTCAGGGTCCAGCCGGGACGCGAAACGCTCACCGTCTTCTCGGCTGTAGGCGCGATTGGCGTCGAGCCGCAGCGTCGCCCGTCCCCGCGTCGCTTCTTGAATGACCGCGACGCGCTTAAGATCGGCATCAACATCCTTGCCGACCTTGACCTTGAAGGTTCCGAATCCCTGCGCCAGCCAGGCTTCGATTTCCTCGGCGATCGCCGCAGGCTCAAGCGCGTTGAGAGGCGTGAGCAGCGGCAGGATCGTCGCGTCCGGCAAATCGAGCAGGGGATTGGCCTCAAGCACCTCGATCGCCGTCGCAAAGGCCGTCGCAGCAACCTTGCTTGTGGCGAACCGGTCGAGCACCGATGCCTTGGCCGCCGCCGTTTCGACTCCGATCGCTGCCTGCAAGCTTTCGCACAGAAAAGCCCAGCCGCCGTCCCGCGTTTCAGCGCTGGAACCCGGGGATATGTGGCCATCGGCGAAACCGGAGCGCCCATCGTCATCCTCGACCTCCACCAGGAACGGCTCGAAGGATTCGAACGTGCGATAGGAGAGCCGATAAGGACGGATCAGCGGCAGACCGAGCCGCCGCAGCGTCGCCCGTTGAATTTTCGCCATGGCGTACCTCCCCCGCATCCACCGGTCATAGTCACTTGGGCCTTCTCCCGTAAGGCCTCAGAAGCGATGCAAACCGTGGGCGTTTACGTAGTTGCTATGACTACTACTTCGATGCAACGATTGCAATGCGCTGCACCCGTCGGTGCTCCAAGGCAGCCGGGAATCGCGGTCGGGACGGTGTTGCGGCGATCCGATCCATGGCCGATGGATGCGGCCGGGCTTCAATATGGCACGCTGATCTCGTGCGGATGAGCCGACACGGATTGCGAAAAGGGATCAGGGGGCAGGGTTAGCTCAGACCGGTCCGTTGCTTAAACGAGGCGATCTGCTCCGGCGTGAAGCAGGCGAGCCGGAGATCGCGAAGATGCTGGCCGAATTCCGCATCGATCTGATCGCCGAGCCGCACAAAAATTTCCGCCATGTAGAAGTCATGCCGGACGAGCGATTCCGCCATATTGACCACCGGCTTGTTCCGCGTATGCGCGGCGATCACCTCGCCGACGACGGCGGCCGTCACCATTTCCTCGTGGTCGGCCGCGATCGTGAACAGATTGTCCGTCGTGCCCATGCGCACACCATTGGCCTCGTGCAGGTAGACACGGCATTTATCACTGAAACGGAACTCCTCCGCGTCGGTCCCGAACAGGACGATCAGCATCTCGACGCCGCGTTCCGCCGCCATTCGGAGTGCGTCCTTGTGGCGCCGCAGGATGTCGGACGCGGCCTTGATCAGGAGCGCATGCTGGCTGCCATTGATCAGCGCGTCGATCTTGTCATGTGCGGCTTCCTCGCCCCATAACATCCAGACATATTGGTCGTTGGTCGCGGGCGCCAGATCAGACAGCTTGGCGCCCAGATCCTTGCACAAGGCGCTGGTCTGGCGGGACACCGAATTCAAGAAGGTCTGCGGGTCCGCCGCCACATAGCGAACCGGATTTTCGCTGACCGGCAGAACCGCCGCTCGCTGGCTCAAAGCCTCCAGCGCGCTGTAGGCGTTCGGCCGCGGCACGCCGGTGCTCTTGGAAATCTCATAGGCGGTGGACGGACTCTGGCGCAGCAGCTGGACATAGATACGCGCTTCGTACTCGGTGAACCCGAGACGTTTCAAATCCGCCAGGAACTCGCTAGCCGCAGAGTCCGAGGGAGCGATCTTTCCAACCAACGAAACCTCACCATCCTGTTTTCGGGCTCTTACGCCGCCGCCCGTGTTCTGTCTCGACGTGGACGCGATAGACACCACTCGGGCGACGAAACACAACCGTCTTGCGCCAACGATGGTGCTTGGCGCCAGCCCCCCAGTCAGTTCGTCAACCGCAGTGACAGACCGGACGCCTCGAACGCCTGACCGCCGACAGCCTCACGGTTGCAGCAACGGCCGGAGCTCACGCACATCCGCCACGGTTTCGATCTCCCCGATACGCTCGACGAATGCGTGCGCCTTTTGTTCGTCGAAAACATCCTTGGCAAGGTCGAACGCCTTGGCCTCGATTTCGACGGTGTCCATCGGGTTGTCGGCTGTCCCACGGACCGCGTGGGTGCGCCGGCGAAGCCGACGCCCGTCCCGTGTCGCCACCTCGACGATGGCCTGACGGCGTGGGACCGCCGCGCCGAGTTCGGCATCCGCGACGAGGCGAATACGCTCGCGCATCGCCCGCACCGACGCATCCTCCATCAGCGCGTAGTCGTGGGCGCCTTTGAAATCGAGACCGCCGCGAACCAGCAGTACGGCAACGAGATGCTGGAGGTTGACGTCCGGCATCGCGCGTCCATCGACGATATGCGCCTCGCTGTCCGGCAGGCGCACGAGGATCGTTTCGACCTGACCGGCGGTGAGATCCTCTTGCGCCATGAGATGCTCGATCGCGTCAAGGGCGGCCTGGATCGGCGAGCCGACCGACCATTTCTTGATATTGGCGCGCATGATCTCGTAATTGCGGCCAAGCTCTCTGCTCATCACCGCGATGTCGGGAGCCGGCGCAAACGTGGCGAAGACATTGCGGTCGCCCGAAAAAACGTCGGCGACACCGGTGAACCCCGCTGTCATCATCGTCGCGGAGGCGACCGCGTTGCGGGCCGGCATGCCGGCGAAATCGAAGGCCTTCTCCACATGTTCCTCATCGCGCACCCAGGTGGCGAGGCCGGAAGCCTGCTGGGCCGTGAAGGAAAAACCCTGCCGCACGGCGTCAGCATCGAGCCCCGCGAGCGCGAAGGCAGCAGCGGATGCGCCGAAAAGCCCGGCAAAGGCATGGCTGCTGAAACCGCGCGCGTAGAAGTCGCGCGGGTCGAGGGCCAGCGTGAACCGCGCGCCGATGTCGTAGCCGAGCACGACAGCGCGCACCAGATCGGCGCCGCTCCGCCCATGCCGCTCGGCCATCGCCAGCGCTGCCGGCACGACCGCGCAGCCTGGATGACTGAAGGATGGTTCGTGGGAATCGTCCGTCTCATCGGCGTGTGCGAGCATGCCGTTCGCCAGCGCGGCGTTGACCGCCGAGGTCACGATGTTACTGCCGATGACGCACGCCTCGGGCGCCCCGCCCTGCTCCCGCGCATAGGCTGTGGCCATCTCCCCCGGTCGCAATCGGGAGCCCGAGATCATCGCCGCCAGGGTATCCAGCAGATGGTGCTTGCCCTTCGCCGCAACGTCGCGGGGAATTTCTGTCTGCAGCGCCGCCGCGACATGGGCGCTCACCGTCCGCATCACCGCGCCTATTTCGTTCGAACCCGCACCCATTACCCCGCTCCCCCTCACCTTACGGCCCGCGACACTGCCCCTGCCTGCGGCGCCCTCCCTTCGTCCTGCCTCGCGGACAGGCCCACCCCGAGCGAGTTCTCGTTCAATTCATGTACCAGCCGCCGTTGACCCCCAGCGTCTGCCCGGTGATGTATCGGGCATTGGGGCCACACATGAAGCGCACGGCCGCTGCGATCTCCTCCGGCTTGCCCGGTCGCTTCAACGGGACCGGCCGGTCCCGGAAATGCGGCGGAACATGATCCCGCTTGGTGTCGATATAGCCCGGTGAGATGCAATTGACGGTGATGTCGCTGTCGGCAAGTTCGGCGGCAAGGGCCCGTGTCAGGCCTGCGATGCCGGCCTTGGCGGCGACCACATGCGCCCTGCCGCCGACGGCCGCCTGGCCCGCGACCCCGCCGATGTTGATGATCGCGCCACGCCCGTTGGCCGAAAGATGCGGGGCACAAGCCTGGCTGCAAAGGAAGGCGCCGTCGAGAATGCTGCTGTGAACCTTGCGCCAATCCTCGAACGCGATGTTCTCCAAAGGCGCGTCACCGCGCGAGGCGGCATTGTTGACGAGAATATCGATCCGTCCGAATTTCGCGAGCGCCGCATCGACCAGACCGCGAACCTGCTCCGGGTCCCCGACGTCCGCCGCATGCGTCATGGCCTGTCCACCGCTGTCGACGATTTCCCGCTCGACGGAGCGGGCGGCATCGAGATCGGTCCTCGTGTGGATGACCACGGCGGCACCGGCATCCGCCAATTCCAGCACGATACAGCGTCCGATGTTCCGGGCACTTCCCGTCACGATGACGACACAGCCCTCCAGTTCGCGTGTATCCTGATAACCCATCGAAATTCTCCTTTGAAACGACACGCACGGCACTGACTGGGTGGCGGACACGGAGGCGGATCAGCCTGAACCGGCCAAACCAGCCGCTTCCGGCCGGCCGGGCCCACCGCCTACTCCTCCAGGTTCGATTTGAATGGAAACGCGCGGCGCATCGGTCCTTGCAGGCTGCGGCGCAGGCCGGAGGCCAACAACGGGCCGCCAAGGCTCAGAAGCGTGAGCGCGTAGAAAAACAGACAGATCGGGCTATCGAAAAACCGTAGCCAATTGCTGTCGAAGATGATCATCGACTGCGACCAGGATTTTTCCAGCAAACCGCCGAGCACCAGGCCCATCACGAATGGCGCCGGACCGAATCCCTTACGCAAGGCGAAGAAGCCGATGACGCCTGAGATGAGCATCACCCATACGTCCACCGGCGCCTGGCGAAACGAATACGAGCCGATCAGGGCGAAGACGAACACTGCGGGCCAAAGGAACGTACGGGGGACCAGCGTGATCAGGGAAAACAGCTTTACACCACCCAGCCCCACGATCAGGAACAGGATGTTGGCGAGGAACATAGCGGTGAAGATCGCATAAATAAACTCGGGCGTTTCGGTCATGAGAAAGGGTCCCGGCCTCAGACCGTGCATCATGAGTGCCGCGAGAATGATCGCCGTCGTCCCGCTACCGGGGATGCCGAGCGCGAGCGTCGGGACCATGGCGCCGCCGGTGCCGGCGTTATTCGCCGCTTCCGGCCCCGCGATACCCTCGATTGCGCCCTTGCCGAACTCTTCCTTGTTCTTGGACCAGCGCTTGGCTTCGTTGTAGCCCATGATTGCGGCGACCGTCGTGCCTTCGGCCGGCAGAACACCGATTACGGTGCCGATGATGGACGAGCGCAGGATCGTCATCCGGCAACGACGGAAATCCTCGCGGCTCGGCAATTTCAGAGCCAGGGACTTGATGCGCTTCATCACTTTGTCGCTGGCTTGCGACTGGTTCAAAAGCTCGCTGATCGCGAAGATGCCGATAAGCACCGGTACGAAGTTGATTCCCTCATAGAGAACGGGAAAACCGAAGGTGAAACGCTCGATCCCGCTAACCAGCGCGATGCCGACCGTGCTCGTCAGAACGCCCAGCCCCCCCGCGATCAGGTTTCGCAACGACGACTTGCCGCTGATCGCGGCCAGCATCGACAATCCGAACAGCGTGAGGGCGAAATATTCCTGAGGCCGGAAGCTGAGCGCGATACGGGCAAGCAGCGGCGTGAACAGGATGAAGATGACCAGGCTGAACAGACCCCCGAGGACGCTTGCGACCGCCGCCATGCCGAGGGCCCGTCCCGCCTCGCCGCGTTGCGCCATCGGGTAGCCGTCGAAGGACGTGGCGACCGCGGGCGGCGCGCCGGGCGTATTGATGAGGATCGCGGTAATGGAGCCGCCGAACGTCCCGGCGACGTAGAGCGCCGCCATCATGGAAATCGCCAGGATCGGATCCATGCCGATGGTGAAGGGCAGAAGCAGCGCCACAGCCATGCTGGAGCTCAAGCCCGGCAAAGCCCCGACAAGAACGCCCAGCACGACCGAGACGAAAATCAGCAGGAGGCTCATGGGCGTGAGGATGAGGGACATGCCCGTCAGGATCGCATCGACATCCATGATCGTCTCCTAACGGAACAGCGCGCCGGTGAGGCCGAAAGCGAGGTTCACCTTGAGGCCTAACGCGAACAGAACCGCGACGGCGATCGGCAGCCCGATCGCGAATGCCGCAATCAGACCGTAGCGTCTTTCTCCCCACAACAGCGGAAGCAGGGCGGTTGCCGCGACCATCACTGGAAAGATCCCCAATACGGGCATGAAATAGACCGCCAGGGTCATGAGTGCGGCGGTGAGAAAGACCACGGGCTTGGGCCTGTCTTCGCCGCCAATATCCAACTCTGCACCGGACCGTCGCTTGATCACCCGTTCGAACGGGAGCGCGAGGGCCATGACGACGATCGAGCCGATCAACAGGCGTGGAAAAACCGTGGGCGGGGCGTTTTGCGCAAGCGATGCCGGAACGGCGGGCCAGCGCGTCGTGTCCCAGTAGAGAAAAGCGCACATCACGATGAGGACGGCGGACACAACGAGGTCCGAGCGATCCAAGCCAGAGGGTGGTGACTGTTCCGCGCGCTCCGCGAGCGCTGGTTGGTTGTCCTGGGTCAACGAAAGCCCCATTGGATCAGCATTCGATCGAAAACGGCGAACCGGTTTTGTCGACCTGATCGTTCGACGGAGGGAGAACGGGATGGGGACAGAGGACGAATGCCCGTATCCTTCATCCCGCTCTGGCCGGACTTGAAGCTTACTTTTTCTCCAGCCCCAGCTTCTCGATGGCTTCTGCTGCTTCGGCGTAGGCCTTTTTAAGTTGCGCGTCCCAAGCCTCGCTCCCGGCGACGCTGGTGGCCGGGTCGAGACCCGAGTTCTTGAGATAGGTGGTGAACTGTTCGCCGCCCATCGCCTCCAGAAGCGCTGCCTCCAGGACCGCCACCTTTTCCGGCGGCGTGTCCGCCCGCACAACGTAGCCCCGTGTCGTGTTCACCGACACGTTGTGGCCTTTGGACGCCGCCGTCGGGACATCCGGCAGATCCGCGATCGGCTCGTCCGAAAGGGCCACGATGGCCCGTAGATCGCCATCCGAGATCGGCCCGAGTGCCTCGCTGACATTGGCAAGGGTCGCGTCGATCGCTCCGGAGCGTAGAGCCGTGATCATTTCGCCGCCGCTGCCGAAGGGCACGACGCGATACTCGACACCGGCCTGGTCGGCCCATCGACTGATGCCGATATGCTCGGTTCCGCCGACCTGCGCCACACCCCAATTGAGCGCCTTCTCCTTGGAGGCAGCGATCAGACCGTCGTAATCCTTGATATCGCTGTCGCCGCGAACGACGATCACCGACGGATCCTGCATGGCACGCGCCACACCTTTCACGTCGTCGATGCCGAGCGGCGACATACCGCGCGCCATGGTGTAAAGATGGGTCTCGGTCGTGGCCATGAGCGTGTAGCCATCCGCCGGGCGTGACGCCAGATATTCGTGCGCCACCCTGGCCGCGCCACCCTGCTTGTAGACGACGACCAGGTCCTGCCCCAGGCTCTTCGATGCCGCGTCGATCCACATCCGGATGGTCTGGTCCGTGCCCCCGCCCGGAGACGCATGCGAGATGATCTCGATCTGCTCCGAGGGGAACGCGTCCTGCGCCACGACAGCCGACGGAACGGCGACCATCATGCCGGCGACCAGCGCGCCGGCCATGCGGCAGGACAATATCCGATAGTTTTGGGATGCCCTTTGCGATTTCATGGTGTTTTCCTCCTCCCAGGATGCTGCTTGGCGATTGTTCGCCTTATTTTTTTGACCGGCGCCCGGCAGGAAACGTCCTGGCAACGCGGCGGCTGACGAGCACCGTAACATGAGTTGCAGCTTTGGCAACCACTCTCTGCGACACTCTGGATTACCTGACTTGGCGGGTCACCACCACTGCGGTGGGAAGTCTCGTCTCCTGCCAGTCGGTCGGATATTATCGAACCGACATCCGCGGACCAGCCGATTCAATCGGCGCCGACGGGCAAGAAGACGCGCAGCGATCGGAGCAGCATCATGGATTCACGCGAGACGGCGTTCGACCCCGCCGCAAACGGCTGGGAACAGATCGAGGACACAGGTTTCATTGGATGCGTCGGGCCGGTTTGGCAGCGACGGGACGGCGACGTTCTGTCCCTTGGATTCATTGCCGAGCCGAAGCATCACAATCGGCGCGGTGTCGTGCAGGGCGGCATGCTGGCCACCCTCCTCGACCGCGCGATCGGCATGGCCGTGTTCGAGGCCAGCGGTGGCCGCCCCCAAGCCACGGTCCAACTGGACATGCATTTTCTCGACGCCGTTCAGATCGGTGAATTCGTCGAAGCACGCTGTCAGATCGACAGGCGCACGCGCTCGGTCACATTCGCGACCGGGACGGCGTTCGTCGGCAAGCGGCCTGTCGCATCCGCCAAAGGGATCTGGAAGATGCTCGGCATCGACTGACGCCCCCTCCAGCCCCCTCATTTCTGCATGGCTGTCATCCGCTTCCACATCTTCTGCTGCACTGCAAACAGCGTATATCCAGCAAGGATAAGTCGTCGGAGTTGAAGTCATGAGCCAAGCAAGAAAATTCGCCAATACCCTCGGAACGATGTTCGATGAATTTCGGGCTGCCCGTTCTGTCGCCGCTGCCATGGAAGCTGGCCGCCGGCCTCCGGAACGTGCGCTTCGCACGCTCGGTCTCGACGAGAGCATCTTCAACGGGATGTACCGCTGACGTCTCGCCAGAGACGAAGTCTCTAGCTTACGGCACAGGCTGACAGTCAGGCCGCCAGAACCCTCGTCGTTTCAGCGGCATGCCAGAACCCTCGTCGTTTCAGCGGCATGTTAGCGTCTTCAGACGCGGTAGCTGTAAAAGCTTCCGCGTCTTTTGCGTTCCCGAAGCCAGATCAGCATACGCCGGTCCGAACAGACATCATCCGCAAGGCGTCTTCTGGCGATCAGCGCGGACGTCGTGATCGTCAAACATCCAGAAGCTCGTGCGGTGCCCCGCGTCAGCAGACGCGCTGCATTGATCCGGTGCCAGAGCATCCGGGTGATCATCCTCAGATCAGCGCCAGGGTCCAACCGACGATCTCGCCTGAGATCTTGTCGAAGGCACGGTCGAGAGCGGCCACATAATCGGCGTTCGTGGCGCCCGCCACCGGCACCTCCGTGCCGAAAACCCGGGTGCGGACCACACTGCCGTTCCGGTCGTTCAGCGCCTTCACCGAAATCTCGATCGTTGCCCGGGCCGCGCTCGCGGCGTTGATCTCGAACTTCCGCACTTCCATGACCAGCTGATAGTCAATCGCGAGCCCCTGCCCCGGCACGCCCACGGCGCCGACGCGTCCGCTGTTCTCGAATGCCTGCAATAGGCGGAGCTGCACCATGCGCGGCAGCCGGTCGCTCCACTGGCTGTTGGCCAGATACTCGACTGAATAGGGCGTCGGCTTGACGACGATCTTCTCGCTGTCCAGCGTCTTGATCGCCGTCGGCTCCGGAATCAGGATCTGCGCCCGCGTCCTTCCGGCGACATTCGGCACGAGCGGTGGCGCGGAGATTTCGAACGTGTCTGGGGGAGCGGACGTCACGCAGGCCGACAGCCCGAGCGTGAGAAGCGCGATCAGTACCGGTTTGCACATTGCCCGCATTTTCTGTTCCCCGTCCCGCTCGCCGCACGCGCGGTTGCTCGCATCCACAACCGAAGCTGTCAACGAGGCCGTCGTTTCGCCCGCCATTCTACCGGCGCTTGCGGCCGTCAAACTGCTTCACTTCGTCGCCGCCATAGATCAGCCGGCTCGGATTGTTCGAGAAGTCGTTCACGGCTCCCTCGATCCGGTTGACCGATCGGGTCACGTCGCGCACCAGCGTCTGGAACTCGCGCAGACCCTGACCCGAGAAGCGCTGCAGATTCGCCGAGATCGGCGCTACCTGTGACCGGATCGATAGCGCCGTTTCGCGGATGGCTCGCAGCGTCGTGGCGATGTCGCTGCCGAGGCTGGTGCCGTCATCGGCGCCCTTGAACGTATCGTCGACCGAACTGATCAGACTGTCGACCCGCTCAGAGGCGGTCCGCAGGCGCTGGGACGTCAGTTCGACATTGGTAATGATGCCATTGATGTCATCCTTGCGCTCGCCGACCGAGTTCGCGACGCCTGCAATCGAATCGGCCGCGCGCGCCACGTTGTCGGTGGCCGCCGAGACGTTCTCCACGGCGCGGTTGACCTTGCCCGGGTCGATGCTGGCGATCAGCGTGTCGACCTGGGTTCTGGTCTCGGTAAATCCGGTCAGGGTCGTGTCCAGCGTCCGCACCGTCTTGTCGACGCCGTCGATGATCGATTGGATCTCCTCGGTCTTGCCGCTCAATGCCGAGGTGATCGTCCGCACGTCGCCGATCGCCTGGTTGACCGTGGCTGAATCGATCGATTTGACCAGATCGTTGGCCGAGGTGACCGCCTCGTTCAACCGCGCGCTGGCCTGGCTGACATCCTCGGAGATCGAACCGAGACTGCCGATGAATCGGTCGATGTCGCCGCTGCGCTGGGCGATCGTCGTGGTGATCTGGTTGACGTTCTGCGCCGCCTTCGCCGCGCCGGAGATCGCCGAATTGATCGCTTCCTTCTGGGTGCCGATGCTTTCGGCCAGCGAGGAGACGTTGGTCGCGGCCGAGGTGATGCCGTCGAGCGTTGTCGCGATTTGCTTCGGATCGACCGCGGCGATCACGCCGTTAGCCGATTGCAGCGTCGTGTCGAGCCGCTCGGCGACGCGGGTGGCGGTCTCGGAGATCGGCCCGAGATTGGCGATGAATTTGTCGACATCCTCGCTACGCTCGGCGATGGTCGTGGTGATGCGATCGACATTGCGAGCGGCATTGGACGCCCCGGTAATCGCCGAATTGATCGCCTCCTTCTGGGCGCCGATGGTTTCGGCCAGCGAGGAGACATTGGTCGCGGCCGAGGTGATGCCCTCGAGCGTCGTCGCAATCTGCTTCGGATCGACCGCGGCAATGACCGTGTTGGCCGATTGCAGCGTGGTGTCCAGCTTTTCCGCGACCTTCGCCGCCGTGTCCGAAATCGGACCGAGATTGGTCAGGAAACGATCGATTCCGTCCGTGTTGCGGCCGATCGCCTCGCCAACCGCGCCGACGCTTTCGGCGGCGGTCCGGACGGAATCGACGACGCTGCCAATGTTCTCCGATTGCGCGCGCAGATTATCCGACATCGCCGCGACATTGTCGACCACCGTGCTGACCGCCGTCGGGTCGACTGCCGCCAGAATGCCGCGCACCTTCGAGATCGCGTCCGGCAACCCTTCGGCGACCGTGTTGGCGGTCTTGGAGAGATCGCTCAGACTTTTGAGAAAGTTGTCGATGTCGTCGGAATTGTCGGCCAGGCTGGCGGTGAAGACCTCGACATGCTTGGCGGTCTTGGCGATGTCGTCCGCGGTCGATTCCACTGCGGGGCCGACGTCGCCGACGAGGCCCTCGAACTGACCGAGGATGTTGTTGGCCCGTTCGGCAATATCACGCGCAGTTGCTAGGATATCGGTCACGTCGGACGGGTTTGCCTTGATGATGGGCACGGTGCCCTGTTCGATAGCCTGCTGGATGAGACCGGGCTCCTCGGCCACGCCGCCCTTGAGCTCGATGAAGGCGAAACCGGTCAGGCCCTGGAAGCCGATGTTGGCTTCCGTCGATTCCTTGACCGGCAGACTTGGGTCGACTTCGGTCGTCGCGATCACGACGCGCGGATTGTTCGGGTCGATGCGCAGCGCCTTGACGCTGCCGACCGGCAGTCCGTTGAACAACACCTGACTGCCCTGCTGAAGCCCGGTGACCGAGCCTTCGATCCGAACCAGCAGCGGCACGCGGGAATCCCCCGATGAGGAGAACACCGACCAATAGACAAAGCCGAAGGACAGCGCGAGAACCACCAGCGTAAAAATACCGACGCGAACGTAGTTGGCTTTGGTTTCCATTACCTGGCTCCCTCGACGAGACTGGCGGCATGATCCGGCGCTGCGATGGTGCGCGCCCGCTTGCCGTGGAAGTACGAGTTCACCCACGGATGGTCGAAATCGAGCATTTTCGATAACGGCCCTTCGACGAGCACCTTGCGATCGCCGAGCACGGCGATACGGTCGCAAGCTTGAAAGAGGCTGTCGAGGTCGTGGGTGACCATGTAGACGCTGAGGCCGAGCGTATCGCGCAGGGTCATGATCAGCTGATCGAAATCGGCCGCGCCGATCGGGTCGAGGCCGGAGGTCGGCTCATCCAGGAAGACGATGTCCGGATCGAGCGCCAGCGCGCGGGCAAGCGCGGCACGCTTGATCATTCCGCCCGACAGCTCGGAAGGAAATTTGTCGGCGGCGTCGGGGGCAAGCCCGACGAGATCGATCTTCAGGCGCGCGAGTTCGTGCATCAAGGTCGGCGACAGGTCGAGATACTCGCGCATAGGCACTTCGATGTTTTCCAGAACCGTCAGCGAAGAAAACAGTGCGCCATGCTGGAACAGGACACCCCAGCGCCGCTCCACCGCGAGCCGTTCCGCGTCGCTGGCCGTCTCGTAGTCGATCCCAAATATCTCGATGGTGCCGCCCTGCTTCTGGTTGAGGCCGAGAATTGTGCGCAGCAGCACGGACTTTCCCGCCCCGGACGGGCCCACAAAGCCCAAAATCTCTCCGCGGCGAACGTCGAGCGACAGATTGTCCAGAATCGTCTTCTCGCCGAAACGAACCGTCACGTCGCGGGCGCGGATGATGATCTCGTCGTCTGCCGCCGCGCGGCCATTGGTCAGGGACATGTCAGAGGCCGATGGACGCATAGAAGATCGCAAAAATGCCATCTAGGAGGATGACGAGGAAAATGGATTTGACAACCGCGGCGGTCACATGGAGGCCGAGGCTTTCGGCGCTGCCGCCGACCTTCAGGCCCTCGGCCGAAGCGACGAGTCCGATGATGATCGCCATGAAGGGTGCCTTGATCAGCCCGGCGAAAATGGTGAAGAGGTCGATGGATTGCTGCAGCCCCTGCAGGAAGTTGGCGAAGCTGATGCCGGAATACATTCGCAGCGTCAGCATCGCTCCCAGCAAGGCAGCGAGATTGGAAACAAACGTCAGGAGCGGCAGCGCGATCGTCAACGCCACCAGGCGCGGGAAGATCAGGACGCTGATCGGATTGAGGCCGATGACGTGCAGCGCATCGACCTCTTCGCGCATCTTCATCGAGCCGATCTCGGCGGTGATCGCGCTGCCCGACCGGCCGGCGATCATGATCGCGGTGAGCAGCACGCCGATCTCGCGCAGCACCAGGATGCCCGCCAGATTCACGGCGTAGACCTCGCCACCGAAGCGGCGAAGCTGGAAGGCCCCCTGCTGGGCGATGATGCCGCCGATGAGAAAACTCATCAAGACGATGATCGGCACCGCCTTCACGCCCATCTGGTCCAACTGATTGAAGATCGCCGCCGGGCGGAACTGGGTCTTGCCGGTCAGGCGCCGACTGGCACCGAAGATCGACCCGCCAATGATATTGAGAGCGAAGACAATCTCGTCCTTCATGGCGATGACGCCGCCGCCGGTTCCGGCGAGTACCTTCACCAGGCGATTGGCGCGCTGTTTCGCCGGTTGCGGGCGCTCGCGATCCATTGCTTGGCGCACAGCGGCAAAAAGCGCTTCGTCCCGCGCCTCGACCCCCTCGATCCGCACGTCGCGATCGCTCGCGGCAATGTCGCGGGTCATTTTCTCCAGGACGAACGCGCCGGCCGTGTCGATCCGCTCGACCCCGGCGCAATCCACGACGACGCTGCGGCCGAGGTCGGCACCGGCCGTGTCATCGACCGTTTGTTCGAGGGAACCGACGGTTCGGGCCAGCCAGTCGCCGGACGCTCGAAGCACGAGCGCACCATCCCGTTTCTCGCCTTCGAGAGCAGGTTGAACCGTGCGCCGCCGGCCGGACGCGCCGGTCGACTGGGCCGTGGAACCTTCAAGCATTGGTGTCCGTCGTGACCTTCCTCGGAGGCGACCCTAACCGGGTGCAAGGAACCTATCCGCCGCCGTCCAATTCGGGCGCGGCGTTCGCGCGATTCCCTACAGTGTCTTAACATTAAGCGTCTATTCACAACTTGTCATGAAATGTCCGCCTGACCGGCGGTTGCGAGGGAATTTGCCGATGCCGCGTAGTCTTTCGGTCACAGTCGAACACTTCCCGCTGGCAACGGAATTCCGCATTGCGCGCGGATCCAAGAGCGAGGCGGTCGTCGTTACCTGCGAGATCGCCGACGAATACGGCCGTGGCCGCGGCGAATGCGTACCGTATCAGCGCTACGGCGAGAGCATCGACAGCGTGCGCGAGCAGATCGAAACCGTGCGCACGGCGATCGAGGCGGGCGGTTCGCGCGACCGCCGCGCCACGTTGCTGCCGGCCGGCGCGGCCCGCAACGCTCTTGACTGCGCGCTTTGGGATCTCGAAGCGAAATCCAACGGCCGCACCGTCGCGAGCCTCGTCTGCGGCCAAACGCCGCGACCGATCGAAACAGCCTATACGATCGGGCTGGGCGACGCTGGCGACATGGCTGCCGCCGCGCGGGCGGCGAATCGGCCGTTGCTGAAGATCAAGGTCGGTACGGACTCCGACGCCGTACGGATCCGGGCCGTCCATGCGGCGGCCCGAAACTCGCGGCTGATCCTCGACGCGAACGAAGGCTGGAACGAAGCGAATATTCGCGAGCACATGCTGGTCGCCGCCGCCGCGGGAGCCGTGCTGATCGAACAACCGCTTCCCGCCGGCAAGGACCACATCCTGGCCGACATGCCGCATCCGGTCCCGATCTGCGCCGACGAGTCGGTCCATACCGCGGATGATCTTCAATCGCTGCGGGGACGCTATGACTACGTCAACGTCAAGCTCGACAAGACCGGGGGGCTGACCGAGGCGATCCGGCTGGTCGAACAGGCCCACGACCTCGGCTTCGGCGTCATGGTCGGCTGCATGGTCGGGACGTCGTTGGCGATGGCGCCGGCGGTTCTCCTGGCGCAGGCCGCCGAATTCGTGGATCTCGACGGTCCACTGCTGCTTGCCAAAGACCGACCGGGCGGCCTCACCTATTCGCGATCGAGCGTCTCGCCGCCGCGCCCGGCGCTGTGGGGATAAGGTGTCGCCGGGATGCGGACATCCTCCCCGGCTCAGACCGCCAGACGAAACGCCTGCTCCACCGAGGGCTCGAACGCACCCGCCACCGCCTTCAGAAAAATGTCCGCGCAGGCGTCCCAGCTATAGGCCCGCGAGCGATCCAGCGCGTCCTGAGGATCAAGCGACAGAGCAGCGAGACAGGCTTCCCGCAAATCATCGGACATATGCCCAGCCTTTGACGATCCGATCACGTCGAGCGGTCCCGGCTCCGGAAAGGCGGCGAGCGGAATCCCGCAAGCGAGCGCCTCGATGAGGACTATCCCGAAGGTGTCGGTCATCGAAGGAAACACGAAGACATCGGCGGCGGCATAATAGCGCGCCAAGGTATCGCCCGACTGCGTCCCGGCGAAATGCACGTCCGGGTAACGCAGCGCCAATTCGCTCAACATCGGCCCATCGCCGACCACGAGCTTGGAGCCCGGCAAATCGATATCCAGAAACGCCGTAAGGTTCTTCTCCGGTGCGACACGCGACACCGTGAGGAAGACCGGCTTTGGCAAATTGAGCTCGACGGGGTGAACGGGGCGAAAGAGCCGCCGATCGACGCCGCGCGTCCAGGTGACGAGGTTGCCGAAGCCGAACTCGGCCAGATTTCGGCGCATCGATTGGGTGGGCACGAGGCAGGCCGCAGCCGGAGCGTGAAACCGGCGAAGCCAGGCATAGGTCAGCGCCTCGGGGACGGGCGCGCGCTGGCGTAGATACTCCGGGAAACGGGTGTGAAAGCTGGTGGTGAAGGACCGCCCGAGACGGAGCGCCGCGCGCCGAGCGGCAAGCCCGATCGGCCCCTCGGTGGCGATATGGATCGCCGTCGGGTCGAATTCGCGTATCGCTGCCGCCAAGCGATCGGCGGAGGCAATTGCCAGCCGAATTTCCGGGTAAGTCGGACAGGCAACGGTGCGAAAGTCGAGCGGAGTGACGACGCGGACTTCGATTCCGCGCTCGCGGAGCTGGTCGATGAGGTTGGCAAGGGTGCGGACCACGCCGTTGACTTGCGGATGCCAGGCATCGGTCGCGATCAGAATTCGGCGCATCTCAAGCAGCCTCCACCGGTCGACGCGGCGACGCACGAACGTCGACGGGGGGCCGAGCAGGCGCTTCCTCCGACATTGTTTCGCTCCAGCGGATCAGTTCGAGAGAACCGTCGTGGCGTTCGGCGAGAGCCGTGCAGCTTTCGACCCAATCGCCCGTGTTGACGTATTCGATGTCGCCGTGTCGGACGATCTGCGCATAGTGGATATGACCGCAGATGACGCCGTCGCAGCCGTTCCGCTTCGCCTCTTCGGCGAGCGCGCTCTCGAAAGCGCCGATGAAGTTGACGGCGTTCTTCACCTTGAGCTTCGCCCATGACGAGATCGACCAATAGGGGAAGCCCAACCGGCGGCGGACGACGTTGAATACGACATTAATGGCGATCGCGGCATCATACGCCCAGTCGCCAAGATAGGCGAGAACACGAGCGTTACGGACGACGACATCAAACTCGTCACCATGGATCACGAGAAATTGGCGCCCGTCAGCCATTGTATGGATGTCCGTCAGCTTGACCTCGACGCCGCCGAAATGCTGACCGGGAAAATCACGCAGGATCTCGTCGTGATTGCCGGGGATATAGACGATCGTCGCCCCCTTGCGCGCCTTGCGCAGGAGTTTCTGCACGACGTCGTTGTGCGACTGGGGCCAATGCCAGGAGCGCTTCAGGCGCCATCCGTCGACGATGTCGCCGACGAGGTAGATCTTTTCCGCGTCGTGGACCCGAAGGAAGTCGACCAGCATCTCGGCCTGCGCCGCCTTCGAGCCGAGATGGACATCCGATAGAAACAGCGTCCGAAAATGACGTGTCGTAGTCAGCTGGTGCATGGTTGCCGTCCCGTGCATGCGTAGGATACCCCGTCTGCCTGCGTCGGGAATGACCGATTCTGATTGCATCCATGTGACGGGCACCCCGCTAGCGTCTGCCCGCGCGCACGGCCAGCCGCCATCGGCCGGTTGCGGGGCGCGGGCGATCGGGTAGAAGAAGCATCGGTCGGGCAAGATCGAGATCGAGCCGGGGACCGTCCGGCGGCTGTGAGGGAGAGAAGATCATGTCCGAAACCGAATCCGGCGCCGAGCGGGCGGCGACCGGCGATCTCGACGAGCAGGCGCTGTTCTATCATCGCTATCCCAAGCACGGAAAACTGGCGATCCAGGCGACGAAACCGCTTGGCAACCAGCGCGATCTCGCTCTCGCCTATTCGCCCGGCGTCGCCGCCCCCTGCCGCGAGATCGAGCGCGATCCTTCGCTCGCCGCTGTCTATACCGGCCGCGCCAACCTCGTCGCCGTGGTCTCCAACGGCACCGCCGTGCTCGGGCTCGGCGATATCGGCCCCCTCGCCTCCAAGCCGGTGATGGAAGGCAAGGCGGTTCTGTTCAAGAAATTCGCCGACATCGACGTCTTCGACATCGAGATCGATGCCAGGGAAATCGACCATATCTGCGATGTCGTGGCGGCGTTGGAGCCGACCTTCGGCGGTATCAATCTGGAAGACATCAAGGCACCCGAGTGCTTCGAGGTCGAGGCGCGGCTGCGCGAGCGCATGGGTATCCCGGTCTTTCATGACGATCAGCACGGCACGGCGATCATCGTCGCCGCCGCGATCCGCAACGGCTTGATGCTCGCCGGCAAGAAGCTGGAAGACGCGAAGATCGTCACCTCCGGCGCCGGTGCGGCGGCGATCGCCTGCCTCAACCTCTTGGTCGAACTCGGCGCCAGGCGCGAAAACATCACCTGCACCGACATCGAGGGGGTCGTCTACGAGGGGCGCGAAAAGCGCATGGACCGCTGGATGGCGGTCTACGCCAAGAAGACCGACAAGCGCACGCTGGAGGAGGTCATCGAGGGCGCCGACGTCTTCCTCGGCCTTTCGGCTGGCGGTGTGCTCAAGCCGGACTACCTGAAGACGATGGCCGCCAAGCCGATGATCATGGCGCTCGCCAATCCGACGCCGGAGATCATGCCAAGCCTCGCCAGAGAGGTCCGGCCCGACGCGATGATCTGTACCGGACGGTCGGATTTCCCCAATCAGGTCAACAACGTCCTCTGCTTTCCCTATATTTTCCGCGGCGCGCTCGACTGCGGGGCGACCGCCATCACCGAAGGCATGAAGACCGCCGCCGTCGACGCGATCGCGGCGCTGGCGCGCGAGGAAGTTTCGGAAGTGGCCGCCAAGGCCTACGGCTCGGATACGCCGGTGTTCGGCCCCGACTATCTGATCCCGGCGCCGTTCGATCCCCGGCTGATCCTGAAGATCGCTCCGGCCGTAGCCAAGGCCGCCGAGGCCGACGGCGTCGCCACGCGGCCCATCACCGACATGCCGGCCTATGTCGACCGGCTGAACCGCTTCGTCTTCCGCTCCGGCCTGATCATGAAGCCGATCTTCCGGATCGCCAGGGATTCGGGCAAGCGGGTGATCTTTTCCGATGGCGAGGACGAGCGGGTGCTGCGGGCCGCGCAGGTCCTGCTCGAGGAAAAGCTCTGCGCGCCGATCCTGATCGGGCGACCGAGCGTGATCGCATCGCGCCTCGAGCGCTATGGGCTGCGCATCAGGCCGGGCGAGGATTTCGAGGTGGTCAATCCGGAAGACGATCCGCGCTACCGCGACTATGTCGATCATTATTTCGGCAAGGTCGGTCGCAAGGGCGTCAATCCGGATACCGCCCGCACGATCGTGCGCACCAATACGACCGTGATCGGCGCAGTCGCCGTCTCGCGTGGCGAGGCCGATGCGCTGCTCTGCGGCCTGGAGGGCCGGTTTCCGCACCACGTCCGCGACATCAGCCAGGTCCTCGGCGTCGTAGACGGCGTCAGGAAATTCGCGGCGATGAGCATCCTCATCTCCCAGATGGGCACGAAGTTCTTCGTCGATACCTATGTCCAGCGCGATCCGTCAGCAGAGGATCTGGCGGAGATGACGATGCTCGCGGCGGCGGAAATCCGGCGCTTCGGCATCGATCCGAAGGGAGCTCTCGTTTCCCATTCGAATTTCGGCTCGGACGACACTGAGTCGACGCGGAAAATGCGCGAGGCCGTTGCGATCTTGCGGCGGCTGGCACCGGACATCGAAGTCGACGGCGAAATGCACGGCGACGCGGCGCTCAGCGAGGCGACGCGTCAGCGCATCATGCCCGAGTCGACCCTGAAGGGCGAAGCCAACCTGCTGATCTTCCCCAGTCTCGACGCGGCAAACATCACCCTCAACGTCGTGAAGACGATGACCGATTCGCTGCATGTCGGGCCGATCCTGCTCGGCGCCGCCTCGCCCGCCCACGTCCTGACGCCGTCCGTCACCTCGCGCGGTATCGTCAACATGGCGGCGATCGCCACGGCCGAGGCGGTGCAGCGCGGCGGCTGAGGACCACGCACTCGGGAACGGCCGATCAGGAAAGGCGGGCGATGGTTCTTTCCCTGCCGATAAGTGGCAGCAGCGCGGCCAGTTCAGGCCCATGGTCCAGGCCGGTCAGCGCCAGCCGCAACGGCATGAACAGCGGCTTGCCCTTGCGTCCTGTCGCTTCTTTCACCCGGCCCGTCCATGCGCGCCAGGTCTCGGGACCGAAGGCGCCTTCCGGCAAAAGCTCCCGTGCGGCTTCGACAAAGGCTTGGTCGTCGCCGGACAGGTCCGGCTTGTCCGCCAAATCGCCGAAAACAATGCGCGCCCATTCGGCGGCATCGGCCAGCTTCGCGCAATTGCCGCGCACGGCCTGCCAGAACATTTCGCCCCGCTCGTCCGGCACGCCCATGGCCGCGAGCCGTTCGGCGACCCCCGCGTAAGGCAGCGCATGGACGATCTCGCCATTCAGCCGGTCGAGTTCGCCGGGATCGAATTTCGAGGCGGATGGCGAGACATCCTCGAAGCGCAAACGTTCGGCCAAGGCGGCGAGATCCGACATCGGCTCGATCGAACCGGACAGACCGACCAGAACCGCCAGCGAGGCGACGGCCATCGGCTCGCAGCCGGATTCGCGCAACGACTTGAGCGACAGGGCGCCGGTGCGTTTCGATAGCCCCTCACCGCCGATCGCGGTCAACAGATTGTGGTGACCGAAGACCGGCGCATCGAGGCCGAGTGCACGGAAGATGGCGATCTGGACGCCAGTGTTGGTGACGTGATCGTCGCCGCGAATGACATGGGTGACACCCGTTTCGCCGTCGTCGACGATCGAGGGAAGCGTGTAGAGATAGCTGCCGTCCCCGCGCATCAGGACGGGGTCGGACAACGAGCCGAGATCGACCGTCTGCGGGCCGCGAATGAGGTCGTCCCAGTGGATGTCGGTGCGCTGCGGCGCGTGCGGATCGGAGGCGAAGTTCGGAAGCAGGAACCGCCAGTGCGGACGACGCCCCTCCGCCTCGAAGACCTGCTTCTCCGCGTTCGACAGTCGCAACGCCTCGCGGCCGTAGACCGGCGGCAGATTGCGCGCCGCCAGGCGTTTGCGCTTGCGGTCCAACTCGTCCGGGGTCTCGTAGCAGGGATAGAGAAGCCCGGCCTGCTTCAGCCGCGCGGCCGCGGCGGCATAATGGTCGAGCCGTTCCGACTGACGGATGACCGCATGCGGCGCGATCCCGATCCAGGCGAGATCGGTCTCGATCATGTCGGCGAATTCCCGGCGCGACCGCTCTGCATCAGTGTCGTCAAAGCGCAGGACGAAACGTCCGCTATTCTTCTCGGCGAACAGCCAGTTGAACAGCGCGGTGCGCAGATTGCCGATATGGAGGTGCCCGGTGGGCGACGGGGCGAAACGAACGATGACGGTCATCGCTCTGCCCTACTGAACCCGGACGTCTCTGGCAATCGGCGGAGCCGGCGAGAGACGCCGGTCAGAACCAGCGTGATCGCCGCACAAAAGACCGCCATGAGATTGATCAGGAGTGGATAAGGAACGCCGAGATCCATCAGGATGCCGCTCAGCCCCGGCCCGAGGGCGCTTCCGAACACCATGACCGCGAGGACCAGCGAGCGAACCGCGCCGAGATGGCGCACGCCATAGATCTCGGGCCACAAGGCGCCGAAGAGCGTCGCCGCGAAACCGTTGGAGATGCCGAGAAACATCATGAAGACGAAGATCGAGGCCTCGGCGGTAAAATTGGCGGCGACCAAGGTGGCGAAGGTCATCGGGATCAAGAAGAACGGCAGCAGCCGCACGGCAGAGAAGCGGTCGATCAGCCAGCCGCAGACGAGCGCGAACACCACCGTCGTCGCCGACATCACCGCAAAGCCGGAGGCGAACAGCTCCAGCGGCCAGCCGCGCAATTCGGTCAGATAGACCTGGTGGAAGAACAACGTCGTGCCGATGAAGGACGGCGCCACGACGCCCATCGCGAGAAGATAGAAGGTCGGGCTCCGGAGAACCTGTGCGACGGTCCAGTCGGGCACATCCGATTGCGGCGCGCCGGCCGGCTCCAGCGACAGCGGATCGCGCTCACGATTGGTCAGCAGCGTGATGGCCGGCAGCGCCACGAGCAGCAAGACGATCGCGCTTGCCACCCATGCGCCCCTCCAGCCGAGCACTCCCGCGCTCATCACGAAGAGAAGCGGCAACAGCGCTTCGCCGGCCTGGAAGCCGGGGGTGACGAGCGATATCGCCCGGCCGCGATTGGCCACGAACCACCGGCCGGTGGCGGTGAAGGCCGTCTGGCTCATCATCCCCTGTCCGAACAGGCGCAACAGGTAGATCGAAAGGAGCAGAAGCGGCACCGAGGTCGACCACGACAGCACCAGAGTGGCCACGGCGAGACCGGTGATCGTGCCCGCCGCCACATGCCAGGTCCGAAACCTGTCGAGGAGGCGGCCGAGAAACGGCAGCGTCGCCGCGCTGCCGAGCGTCGCCATCATGTAGATCAGGCCGAATTCGCCATTGGTGAGGTCAAACTCGCGGCGGATCTCGCCATTCGACAGCGCGATGAAGAATGTCTGGCCGAAGGACGAAAAGAAGCAGAGCAGGAAACCGCCGCCGAGCCAGCGCCCATTGCGGCCGATGAAGGAGAGGAAGGTCATGGATGGTCCGAACGGCATGGCCGGTGCGGCCCCTGCCGCAAATGTTGATCGTCTGCCTTATCATCGCACGCAGCTGGCACAAACGGCGAAGACGGGCTGCTATTTTACCAAGCGCATGTTGTAGCCGTCGTCCACCGCCTCGAACCCCAGCCCGGCATAAAGGCCATGCGCGTCGCGGGTCCTCAGATACCAATGGGTCACCGTCGCAAGCTCGGGATGAGCCAGCAGCGCGGCGACGAGTCGCCGCCCAAGTTCCCGCCCTCGGTGCTCGGGCCAGACCACAACGTCCATGATATGGGCGAACACCGCGCAGTCACTGGAGGCGCGCGCGAACCCGATCATCTCGCCATCGCGATGGGCACTGACCACCAGCGAATGAGTCAGCGACACTTGGACGGTCGCGAGCGTGCGACCTTCCGCCCAGCAGGTTTCTGACAGAAACCTGTGAAGCTTGTCGACGTCGACCCGCCCGTGTTCGAAGGAAATCTCGTCGTCCTGGCGGTCGTTAGACTGCTCGGTTCCCAACATCGATCAGGCAGCCAAGCCGACGGGCGAGCCGGTGGCCAGCAGCCAGCCGAAGAGCAGCAACCCGGCCGCGATGAAGACGACGCCGAAAATGAGCTGCCGCGCGGCGTAGCGCCGCTCGGGTTCCAACTCCGCCCCGAACGCATGGCGCTTCATCGCCCGAAAATAATCGCCGAACTGGAAGCTCGGCCGGTGCCCAGTCACTTTCCATATCCGCCGCATCGCCAGGAAATAGCGCAGCAGGAACAGCGCTCCGACGGCAAGCGTGGCGATTGCGACGGTATCGAGCGGCGGGATTTCGAACATCTCACGCACCATCCCGGAAGCGATTGGTGATCGGATAGCGCCGGTCGCGACCGAAATTCTTGCGCGTCACCTTCACCCCCGGCGCCGATTGCCGGCGCTTGTACTCGGCGATGTAGAGAAGCCGCTCGATATGCCGCACGGTGTCCCGGTCGAAGCCGCGCTCGACCAGCTCGTCGACGCCGCCATCATGCTCGACGAGATGCTGAAGGATCGCATCGAGGACCTCGTAGGGCGGCAGCGAATCCTCGTCCTTCTGATCCTCGCGCAGCTCCGCCGACGGCGGCTTGTCGATAATTCGCTCGGGAATCACGATGCCGTCCGGCCCCAGGCATTCTTTCGGCCGGTTCGCGTTGCGCCAGCGCGCCAGGCGAAACACCTCGGTCTTGTAGAGATCCTTGATCGGATTGAAGCCGCCATTCATGTCGCCGTAGAGCGTGGCGTAGCCGACGCTCATCTCGCTCTTGTTGCCGGTTGTGACGACCATCGAGCCGAACTTGTTGGAGATCGCCATCAGGATGGTTCCGCGCGTCCGGCTTTGCAGATTTTCCTCGGTGATGTCGGCTGGCCGGCCGGCGAACATCTCGGCCAATGCGCTGGTGAATCCCTCGACGGGATCGGCGATCGGCACGATGTCGTAGCGCACGCCGAGCGCCTCGGCACAGGCCGCCGCATCCTCCAGGCTGGTCTCGGCCGTGTAGCGATAGGGCAGCATGACACAGTGGACGCGCTCCGCGCCCAGCGCATCGACGGCGAGCGCCGCGACGATCGCCGAATCGATACCGCCGGACAGACCCAGAACGACGGATTTGAAGCCGTTCTTGTCGACATAGTCGCGCAATCCCAAGACACAGGCGCGCCATACCGCCTCGTCCGCATCCGGCATCGCAGCCGTCTCGCCGTTCTGGCAAGCCCAACCCGTGGCTCCTCTCTGCCATTCGGTGAGGTAAACGCCGGATTCCAGCCGTGGCAGCTGGAAGGCCAGGCTCCGGTCGCCATTGAAGGCGAAGGAACCGCCGTCGAAGACGAGATCGTCCTGTCCGCCGACCTGGTTGGCATAGACCAGCGGAAGGTCGGTCTCGATCACCTGGCGCAGCGCCACCTGGTGCCGCACATCCATCTTGCCGCGATAAAACGGCGAACCATTCGGCACCAACAGGATCTCGGCGCCCGATTCGGCCAGCGTCTCGCCGACGCCGAGATCGCCCCAGATGTCCTCGCAGACCGGAATGCCGAGTCTGAGGCCACGAAAATTCACCGGGCCCGGCATCTCGCCAGCCTGAAACACCCGCTTTTCGTCAAATTCGCCATAGTTCGGCAGATCCACCTTGGAGCGCCATGTGACGACGCGACCTTGATCGAGGACGGCCACGGCGTTGAACAGCCCCTCCCCGGTGCGCAGCGGACACCCGATCACCACGCCGGGGCCGCCATCCGCCGTATCTCTCGCCAGAGCCTCGACTGCTTCCAAACAGGCTTCGATGAAAGCCGGCTTGAGTACGAGATCCTCGGGCGGATAGCCGGCAATGAAGAGCTCTGTGAAAAGGATCAGGTCGGCGCCCTCGGCCGCCGCCGCGGCCCTGGCATTGCGGGCCATCGCGAGATTGCCCGCCACATCGCCAACGGTGGGGTTCAACTGGGCGATGGCCAGCTTCAAATGGTCGTCGATAGCTTTCACGGCCTTGCCCGGCTCCCTTGCGAAATCATGCAAACGGACGAATGGCATATCCGAAACCGTCAACCGGCCTCATAACAAGCCGCGTCGGAGGGCGCGAGCCCGTTCGTCCCAAACTCGCCAAGGAGGAGAGCCATGCCGATCAGCAATCACCGCAATGCGGCCACGCGATGGTTCGGCCGGTCAGCCGACCTGTTGCTGCCCATCGAACGGCGGATTCTGGAAAGCGCGAGACAGGGCACGACCATCGCCCGCGATGTCAACGCCCATTTCAAGGCGCAGTCGACTGTCGGCGAGCGGCTGTCCGACCGCATCGCCGAAATAGGAGGTTCCTGGAGCTTTATCCTCAGCTTCCTGGGTTTCCTGGTGCTGTGGGTCATCGTCAACACAGTGCTTCTGACGCGCCAATCCTTCGACCCCTATCCGTTCATCTTCCTCAACCTGATCCTGTCCATGCTCGCTGCCATTCAGGCGCCGATCATCATGATGTCGCAGAACCGGGCGGCTGCGCGCGACCGGCTGGATGCGAGCCACGATTACGAAGTGAACCTCAAGGCGGAGATCAAAATTCTCGCACTGCATGAAAAATTCGACGCGATACGCGATGCCGAGCTGAAGCAGATCGCCGAGACGCTGGTTCGCATCACCGACCGGCTGGCCCGGTTGGAAGGCGCAGGCAGCAGCGTTTCGAACAGCACTCTCGGGAGCCCGCCGACTTGAGCGGCATCGTCCATCGGGTTGCCCTTGTTCTGTATGCTCAATGCCCTGTCGGCGGCAGTTTGGACCGGGCTATTCGTCTCGTTGGGATGGACTTTCGGCCTCGCGGCCGAAACGGTTCTGCGGCGCCTGTTCGCGCGGCACCAAGGTTTTGTGCTGGCGGGTATCGCGCTGGTACTGACGGCGGGGCATTTGGGCGGATTTTTCGTGAAGCGGCGGAGGCGTAGGAGCGAAGCTGGGGATTGAGAATGCCGCCTTCCCCCGAAAGCCACTTTCTTGCGCCGTAAAACTCTGCGACAAGCGCGCCACGTCGAACTGCGACGGGATGGTCGATCGCGCCTAGGCCGTCGCACTCCTGACGCGCGGAGCCGCTGTGTACGAAATCCTGAGCCTCATCGGACAGTTCGGACCGATCATCGTCCTGGCCGGAACCTTCTTGGAGGGCGAGGTCTTCGCGATCATCGGCGGCTTTCTGGCCTATCGCGGATCCTATCCGTTCGAGATGATGATCGCGCTGGCCTTCGCCGGTTCTTTCGTCGGCGATCTCTCGGTCTTCTTGTTCGCTCGTTTTTCATCGAATCACCGTTGGGTGGCGCGGTGGCGCAGCCGGCGGAAATTCGCCAAGGCGCTCGAATTGGTCGAGCGCTACCAGGCCTATTTCGTCATCGTGAATCGGTATATCTACGGCTTACGAATGCCAGGTCTCATCGCCCTCGGCCTGTCGCGGATCTCGATCACGCGCTTCGTCCTGCTCAACCTGTTCGGCGCGGCGCTCTGGGCCGGCATCTTCACGACGGTCGGCTACGTCTTCGGCTATTCGATCGGCTCTGTCTTCGCACATCTCCAAGTAATGGAACGTGGCGTCGGAATCGTGCTGATCGTCATCGCGGTGGCGCTTGCCGGCTGGTTCGCATGGCGCCAGTGGGGTCCGGTTTTCATGCGACGCGCGCGGAACCGGCGCGGTGAGCGATTGGCGCCCGGCTCGAAGCGTCGTCCCACCGATCCCGACCTGCGATAATCGGGTTCGATCACCGCAGCTTGGTTCGACGCTTTCCGTCCGCTCAAATCCCGATCGCGGCCTCTCCACGGTCGAGAATCAGAGGAATGATCAGATCCTCCTCGTCGGCGAGATGCCGCACCAGGCGGTTCAACAACCGCTCGCTGGCATCGGCATAAGCGTCTGAGGCCCTGCGCGCGTCGTCACGGGGCCCGCCGGGGCCGATCTCAATCGCCAGGAAACGATTGGCCGTCTCGGCCGTGGCCAGAAGGTCCTGGTGAATCACATCGTGATCGGCCTCGAGCAATTCGAATCCGTGAGCGAGCTTGTGTTCCGCGCGCTGAAACACCGGAAAATAATGCTGATCCTCGATCCCGTGGTGGTCTTCCAGCTGGGTGAGGAAGAACTGCAGCCGCGGCGCGAACCACTGCCGAAAGGGGCCCATCGCGACCGTGCCCTCGCGCTGCTGGGACAACGCCCCTTGAAGAGCGGCGCCAAGCTCGCGGAACATGTCGTGCCGCTGCAGCCAGAAGCGCGCCGTTGCGCCGAGATTTTGATGCCCCGTCCATATCTCGCGTGGATAGCGATCCAGCAAGTCGCGCAAATCCGCCGGCAGTCCGGTGCGGGTATCGAGATCGAAAACACTCTGGTCCATCGGACAGGCGATTGCCCCCATTCCCTTCCGCTTTGCCGTAGTCTCCTCAGGCGAAGGCAAAGGCCTCCATGGAGAGCACGCCGAAATCGCGGCTGCCATGCAGCTTCCTGGCGGTCGCATCCGCTCCACCCGCACCGATCGCCACGTATAGCGGCATCAGATGTTCGTCGGTCGGATGATTCTCAACCGCAAAAGGTGCCCTCGCCCGATAATCGGTAAGGGCCTCGCGGTCGCCTGCGACGACGCGCTCGCTCATCCAGTCGGCGAAATCGGCAACCCAGGCCGGCGTTTCGGCCTGCCGCTCGCTTTGCTGCATGCGCGCGAACGCCTCGCGCAGATTGTGGGTGAACGAGCCCGACCCGATGATCAGAATGTCCTCATCACGAAGCGGCTCCAGCGCCGCTCCGAGCGCGAGGTGATGCGCGGGTCCGTGCGTCGGATCGACCGAGACTTGCACGACGGGGATATCCGCATCCGGATAAGCGAGGATCAGCGGCACCCAGGTGCCGTGATCGAAGCCGCGTCCGGTCGCGGCCTCCGCCACGAAGCCATCATCCGTGAGTGCCTTTACGATGCGACTGGCGAGCGCCGGATCGCCCGGGGCCGCATAGCGCATCTCATAGAGGCGCCGATCGAAACCGCCGAAATCGTAAATCGTCTCCGGCCGTTCGTCGCCTGACACGAGGACCTTGTTTTCCGCTTCGAAATGGGCACTGGCGACGACGATCGCTCTGGGGCGCGGCAGGTCCGCGGCCAGGGTGCGCAGAAACCGCGTCGCCTCGGTCTCGGCAATCGCGATATCAGGCGATCCATGGGAAATGAACAGGCTGGGAAAAGACGACATCACGCAAACTCCGTTGATTCACCTCGAAGCTAACGCCGGTTCGACGGCAACGTCAGCCACTTCGAAGCCGACGCAGCGTTTACCGTTTGCGGTTCCCTCACCTACTCTTGGAGCCGACCACCGTTCGGCCATCGCGTTCGGGAAACTGCTCGAGCCCGTCGCCGATGTCGTAGAAGTCGGCCTTGCTGGCCGTGTAGATATGATGCGACGGGACGAGGCCACTCGGCTGGTCGAATGCTCCGGCCAGGATCGATGTCTGGTCGAGGCCGTCGTGCTTCCAGAACAGCAGCGTGCCGCAGGTAGAACAAAAGCCGCGCCGCGCGTCCGGCGACGACCGGTACCAGGCGAGCGTCTCGCCGGTGACCGACAGATGGTCGTCGGCGACGCTCGTCGCGGCATAATGCAGACCGGATTGCCGGCGGCATTGATCGCAATGGCAGAAGATGACCGGTCTGACCGGTCCCCGGGTCTCGAACCGGACGCCGCCACAGAGACAGCGTCCGGTGCGAATGGTCTCATCCGTCGGCATCACCAACCCCTGAGCCCCAGTCTCCGGCTGTGCGTTAGAAATTCGCCGCCTGCTTTGGCGCGTTAGCGGCCTGATCCTTCTTGAGAAGCTCGGCGACCAAGAAGGCGAGTTCCAGCGCCTGATTGGCATTCAGTCGCGGATCGCAATGGGTGTGGTAGCGCTCCGACAGATCCTCGGCCAAAACCGGCCGCGCGCCGCCGGTGCATTCGGTCACGTCCTTGCCGGTCATCTCGATATGGATGCCGCCGGCATGGGTTCCCTCGGCCCGGTGGACGTCGAAGAACCCTTGCACCTCGGCGAGAATCCGGTCGAACGGCCGCGTCTTGTAATGGTTGAGCGTGATGGTGTTGCCGTGCATCGGATCGCATGACCAGACCACCTTGCGTCCCTCTTTTTCGACAGCGCGGATCAGCTTCGGCAGATGCGCCTCGACCTTCTCATGACCGAAACGCGTGATCAGCGTCAGCCGGCCTGCCTTGTTCTCCGGATTCAGCTTGTCGATCAGCCGCAGCAATCCATCGGCTTCCATCGAGGGGCCGCATTTCAGGCCGACGGGGTTCTTGATCCCGCGGCAATATTCGACATGCGCATGATCTTCCTGGCGGGTGCGGTCGCCGATCCAGATCATGTGGCCGGACGTCGCGTACCAGTCGCCGGAGGTCGAATCGACGCGCGTGAACGCCTCTTCATAGCCAAGCAGCAGCGCTTCATGGCTGGTGAAGAAATCGGTCTCGCGCAGCGAGGGATGGTTCTCCGCGTCGATGCCGATCGCCCGCATGAAGTTCATCGTCTCGGAGATCCGGTCCGCGAGCTGGCGATAACGCTCCGCCTCGGGGCTGCCGGCAACGAAGCCGAGCATCCACTGGTGGACATTGTCGAGGTTGGCATAGCCACCCTGCGCAAAGGCTCTGAGCAGGTTCATCGTCGCGGCCGACTGGCGGTAGGCCATCACCTGCCGCTCCGGGTTCGGTATGCGCGAGGCCTCGTCGAACTCGATGCCGTTGATGATGTCGCCGCGATAGGAGGGAAGCGTCTTGCCGTCCTTGGTCTCGCTGCCGGAAGAGCGCGGCTTGGCGAACTGGCCGCCGATGCGTCCGATCTTGACCACCGGCTGCGACGCGGCAAACGTCAGCACCACCGCCATCTGCAGGAAGGCGCGGAAGAAATCGCGGATGTTATCGGCGCCATGTTCGGCGAAGCTCTCGGCGCAGTCGCCGCCCTGCAGCAGGAAGGCCCGACCTTCGGCAACCTCACCGAGGGCGCGTGTCAGCTTGCGGGCCTCACCTGCAAAAACCAGCGGCGGAAAGCTCGCCAGACGCTTTTCGGTTTCGGCCAGCGCCATCGGGTCCGGATAGTCCGGCACCTGCTCGATGGGCATTGAGCGCCAGCTCGATGGTGTCCAGTCCTTCGCCATAACCATGTCTCCTGACCGGGCATCTCCCGGTCGTCTCTTGTCTCGTCGTGATCCGAAATCGCGGCTGTCAGGCTCGCTCGCCTCGACACGCCGGCGGCGTTTAAACATTTCTACGCCGCTTTGTCATCCTTTGCACGGCGCCAGTCTCGCGGTGGCTTCAATCCGGATCGACGAAGCGCGCGCCGCGATCGACCACGAGGCGGTCAAAAAGATCCGCCTCATGCCGGTCCAGACTGACCGCACGCGGATAACGCGGCTCGGCCCGATCGCGCAGAACGGCTGTCTCGAAGCCATGTGTCTCATTGACGAAACGCCGCAGTCCGGCCGCACCGTAGAGCGTATGGAACCCTTGCATCACCGCGTCGAGATAGCTCTGCAGGATGGCCGCCTGCATATCACTGGCATCGGCCGCGCCGCGATGCGCCTCGTATATATAGAGCGGCACGCCGGCGACCGGCGGCGCCTCGATTTGAAGGCGAGCGAGATCGACGATACGGCGACTGTAGCCGGCTTCGCGTTCGTCCACCGACGGCAGATGGTCGGCGAGATCGTAGACCACCACGCCTTCGACCGCATGGATGTCGGATGGATGGACCGATAGCAGCGCCATCGCGGCGCTCGGCTCGCGCGGTAGCCAGAACCTCCGCCAGCCCTCGACGCGGGCACGGCGAATGCCGAGAAACTTGGTGCGCAAGGTGCGCCGGTTGACCAATGACCCATAGCCAAAATAGGCGACGATACGCCCCTCGGCTGCGAGGCGCGGAAGGTCCGGATGATCGTCGTGGATGTCCATTGAAACGGCTCTACCGGGTCATCGCGGCGGATCAGGCGGCGACCTTTTCGCCCTTGCGGACCCGGTAGGTCGGCTCGTACATCGTCACCAGTTCCTCGGCCGCAGTCGGATGCACGGCCATGGTCGCGTCGAACTGGGCCTTCTTCACACATGCCTTGATGGCGATGCCGATCAACTGCGCCGTTTCGCCTGCCTCCGGCCCCAGAATATGGGCCCCGACCACGGTGTCGTCGTCCGCGTTCACGAGGAGCTTGATGAGCATCCGGTCGGGCCGGCCGGCCAGGATGTTCCGCATCGGTCGGAAGATCGTCTTGTAGACGTCGAAATTCTCGAGGTTCTTTTCGGCCTCGTCTTCCGACATGCCGACCGTCGCGATCTGCGGATGCGAAAAGACGGCGGTGGGGATGTTGACGTAGTCCGGCTTCGTCGGATTGCCCTTGAAGACGGTCTCGATGAAGCACATCGCCTCGTGGATCGCCACCGGCGTCAACGGAACCCGGCCGATCACGTCGCCGAGTGCATAGACATTGTCGGCGCTGGTCTTCAGGTGCTCATCGACAAGGACGCAGCCTTTTCTATCCATTTGCACGCCCGCCTTGTCGAGGCCGAGCTTCTCCGTGCTCGGTAGACGTCCGAGAGCTAGCATGATCTGGTCGCCCTCCCAGCAGGCGCCATCCGACAAGGTGGCGCGAAGCCCGCCGTCGTCATTGCGCTCCACCTTTTCGAAGACCGTCTTGGTGATGATCTTGATGCCCTTGTTTTCAAGCTCGGCGTGCAACAGGCGGCGCACATCCATGTCGAAGTGCTGCAGAATTTCCAGCCCCCGGTAGAGCACCGTGACCTCAACGCCGAGGGCGTTAAAAATGCAGGCGAACTCGATGGCGATATAGCCGCCGCCGGCAATGATGATCTTCTTCGGCAATTCGGCAAGATCGAAGGCCGCATCCGAAGTGATGCAGAGTTCGTGCCCCTCCAGCGCATCATGCGGATTGGGGTAACCGCCGACGGCGATCAACACCTTGTCGGCGGTGACCGTACGATCCGCATTGACCAGGCGAATCGTGTGGGCATCGTCGAACACCGCAGTGTCGCGGAGAATTTCAACGCCGGCCTTTTCCAGGTTGGCCTGGTAGATGCCATTGAGGCGGCGAACCTCGGCATCGCGGTTCCGCTTCAGCACGTTCCAGTCGAAAGAAGTCTCGCCAATCGTCCAGCCATAGCCGGCGGCGTCTTCGAAATGTTCGGCGTATTCGCCAGCATAGACCATCAGCTTCTTTGGCACGCAGCCGCGATTGACGCAGGTTCCACCGAGATCGTCATATTCGGCGACGGCCACCCGATGTCCCATCTGGGCGGCAAGGCGCGCGGCGCGAACGCCGCCCGAGCCACCGCCAATGACGAAGAGGTCGTAGTCATATGATGTCTGGGTCACGCGTGAATTCCGTCTGTTGCAACCATCGCCGGATCGAGCGTCACCAGCCGGCGCGAGAAAAGATTCGGTCGGCCGCGGCGCCGGTCCTGCATTGCCGTTAGCAAAAAGGGCGGCCAAATGACCACCCTTTTCGCATCATCGGCCCGTTGCCGTTTTCGTGAAGCCCTCGAAGGGCGCGGCTCTCTATTACTGGGCCGGGGTCGCAGCATCCGCACCCGCTGCGGCCGGAGCCGCATTCGCCGTCGGGGCGATCTGGCGTATGCCCTCGATCGCGCTCTCGCGCAGATCCCGCACGATGCCATTGCTCCAGACCTCGGCGGCGCCGACCATTTCGCGTGTCGCCGCAGGCCCTTGCGCCAACAGCTTCTTGCCGGCTTCCGAGTTGTAGAACTGAGCGATCTGCTGCAATTCCTCCTCGGTGAACAGCTTGGCATAGACGCGCGCGACCTCGTTCTCGAGATCGCCGCGCCGCGGCGCGAGCGCCAGTGCCCTTTCGTCCACCATGTCGGATATCTCGGTTTGGCGGTCGGGATTATTGCCGATCAATTCAGACTTGATCTGCGTCGCGGCGTTGAGAAGGATATTGTCGAACTGGTCCGTCGCGGCAATGGCCTCAAGCGTTGCGCGGGCGGCGGCGAGGTGCGAGTCCGAGATGTCCTGTGCAAGCGCCGTTGCCGGCAGCATCAAGATCACAGCCGCGACCATCAGGTGGGTCCGGCGCATCAATTCGCTGAAGATCATGAAACCTATGTCTCCGTTCGATTTCTCTCGCGCGCCGATCCGGCTGCCGCGTCTGGCGCTTGAGTATTGGATTTCAGCCCGTTCTGGCAAGGGCGGCCGCCGGCCGCATGGCGAGACGGCTTACGCGGTCAGGGTCTCGATCCCGCGTTCGGACGCAAGGATCGCCTCGCTCGCCAAACCGATGAAGAGGCCGTGCTCGACGACACCAGGAACCTGGTGCAGCGCCTGTGAGAGCGCTTCTGGATCGGGAATGCGGCCAAAAGATGCGTCGAGAATCAAATGCCCGCTGTCCGTGATGAAGGGATCCGCGCCGCGTCTCCGAAGGATCATGTCGCCCTCGAGCCCGAGGCTGGCCGCGGCCTTCTGGATGGCGAGATAGGTTGCCATCATTCCGAAGCCGTTGATTTCGATCGGCAGCGGAAAGGCGCCAAGGGTTTCGACTTTCTTGGAAGCGTCGGCGATCACCAGCATCCGATCGGAGGCGGCCGCAACGATCTTCTCGCGCAACAGTGCCCCGCCGCCGCCCTTGATGAGCCGCAACCGGCCGTCGACTTCATCGGCGCCGTCGATGGTCAGATCGAGTTGCGGCACGGTCTCCAAAGTTGCGGTCGGCACACCGAGTTCACGGCAGAGCGCTTCCGTGCGGTCCGATGTCGTGACGCCGATCACGTCAAGTCCGGCATGCACGCGATCGGCAAGAACCCGAACGAAGGCCTCGGCCGTCGATCCCGTGCCGATACCCAGCCGCATGCCATCCTCGACATAGCCGAGAGCCGCCTCGCCCGCCATGGCCTTCAGTTTCGCCGGTTCCGTCATCAGCCCTGGGTTCCTCCTTGATCAGGTGGCTCCTCTAGCCTTTATCGACTCGGCTGTCGATCAACCGGACCCCGCGCAGCCAGTTGACCGCCGGAGCGCGTCAGGCGAAGGGTCCGCGTGGCCGACGATGGAAACGTTGCGACCGGAAGGGCATGAGGAGTCATTCATTCATGGCGAAAGTCGCTGTCTTCGATCTCGACGGAACGCTGGTCGATACCGCGCCGGATCTCGCCGCGAGCCTCAACCACTGCCTTGCGGCCGCCCGGATGCCGGCGATGCCCCTCGACATGGTCCGACCCTATGCCGGACACGGCGCCCGCATCATGCTGCACGAAGCCTATCGACGCGACGGTCGTCCTCTTTCTGATGAGGAACTGAAGGAGCAGACCGCCCGGTTCCTGGTGCATTACGAGGCGAACATCGCCGTCACCTCGGCACCGTTTCCCGGCGCCGTCGCAGCGATGGACCGGCTGGTGGAAGCCGGCTTCAGGCTCGCCATCTGTACCAACAAATACGAGCGCCTCGCGCAGTTGCTCTTGTCCGAAATCGCCCTCGCCGACCGTTTCGCGGCGATTTGCGGGTCCGATACTTTTCCCCGGCGTAAGCCCGACCCCTCGCACCTGACCGGAACGATCGAACGGGCCGGCGGACGCTGCGACACGTCGATCATGATCGGCGACACGTCGACCGATATCGACGCAGCCGCTGCCGCTGGCATCCCGTCGATCCTTGTGGATTTCGGCTACGCGCCGGACGCGAAGGCCCGCGCCCGGGCAAGCTTCATTCTCGACGATTACGCGCACCTGGACGCAGCGCTCGCCGGCCGTCTGATCGGCTCGCCGACTCACGTAAGCTGAATCCTGGCGCCGTCCCCCTCCGGGATGTTGACGAGCACGACCCGACGGCTCTATATCGCCGCACCTTCCCGGCGGCCACGGTCGCCCAGGCAGGGCGCGTAGCTCAGCGGGAGAGCACCTCGTTCACACCGAGGGGGTCACAGGTTCAATCCCTGTCGCGCCCACCATTCATTTCAGTGACTTGGATTGGCGTAGCTGCCGACCAACATTGGCTTCCCTACCCCGGTGCCCCACCGTTTCAGGCGCCTTTGCATCGCCGACCGGCCCGCGAATTGACCGCAAACATCGCACAAATCGCGGCATGTCGGCGTAAAGCGCGGACATTACATAACGCTAATCTAGACATGCGAATCCGGAGCGGTATCTCCGCACGGACCGAGTGGGTCATAGTGGAGGTTACGATGGACAATCTTCCGGACAATCGTAAGCGCGGCGCCGCGACCGTGTCGCGAAGCCGCCGCGCCTTTTTGCGCGGAGTTTCCGGGAGCGGCTTGGTAGTGGGCGCGCTCGTTGTCGGCGCCGACGCGGGTGCGGAGGAGACCCTTAGCGACGGGGGCGAAGAAGGATATCGGGAGAACGCCCATATCCGTCGCTTCTACGAGCTTTCCCGCTTCTGAGACATCAAGACAGGGATCGTTGCCTTGCTACGGAAAAAAACGCCCACCCCGAATGTCCTCCGCCATTTCCCGCTCCGGTCCGACGCCGGAACGGTTTCCCGCCGCAGCTTTCTGCGCAATTCGGGGCTGGCCGTCGCGGGCCTTGCCGGAGCCAGCGCGATGGGAAGCGGCATGGTCCGTGCGCAAACTGAAAAAGTCGCCCGCGGCCCCGCGGATACGCAGGTCAAGAAAACCATTTGTCCGTTTTGCTCGGTAGGCTGCTCCATCTGGGCGGAGGTCCAGAACGGCGTCTGGATCGGACAGGAACCGGCCTTCGAAAGCCCCATCAACCTCGGTACGCACTGTGCGAAAGGCGCCGCCACTCGCGAACTCGCGATCGGCGAGCGGAGGCTGAAATATCCGACCAAGCTGGAAAACGGCAAGTGGGTCCGGGTCAGTTGGGAACAGGCGATCGACGAGATCGGCGACCGATTGCTCGAAATTCGGGAGATGAAGGGACCGGATTCGGTCTACTGGCTCGGGTCAGCCAAGTTTTCCAATGAGATGGCCTATCTGCACCGCAAGTTCGCCGCCCTATGGGGCTCGAACAACACCGATCATCAGGCCCGTATCTGTCACTCGACCACGGTCGCCGGCGTCGCCAATACCTACGGCTACGGCGCCATGACCAACACCTTCAACGACATCCACAATTCAAAATCGATCTTCCTTCTCGGCGGCAACCCTGCGGAGGCGCATCCGGTCTCCATGCAGCACCTGCTGCGGGCCAAGGAGAACGGCGCCAAATTCATCGTCGTCGACCCCCGCTTCACCCGGACTGCCGCGCATGCCGACGAGTATGTGCGCATCCGCCCGGGAACCGATGTCGCGTTTCTGTGGGGAGTGCTGAACTACATCCTGGAGCAAGGATGGGAGGACTCCGAGTATATTCAACAGAGGGTTTTTGGCTTCGACGACATTCGCAAGGAGGTGGCGAACTATCCCCTCGATGTCGTGACCAACATCACCGGAATTCCGGAGGATCAGATCAGGCGCGTGGCGGAGATCGTCGCGCAGAACCGTCCGGGAACCCTGGTCTGGTGCATGGGGCTGACCCAGTCGACGATCGGCAGCAGCAAGACGCGCGCTGCCTCGATCTTCCAGTTGGCTCTCGGCAATATCGGCAAGCCCGGCGGGGGCGCGAACATTTTTCGCGGGCACGACAACGTCCAGGGCGCAACCGACCTCGGCGTCGCCTGCGACGATCTGCCCGGCTATTACGGCCTCAGCGAGGACGCATGGAAACATTGGACCCGGGTCTGGGACCTCGACTACGAATGGCTGCGGGACCGCTTCGCTTCCAAGGAGCTGATGGAACAGAAGGGCATGCCCGTCTCGCGCTGGTTTGACGGCGTGCTCGAGCCAGCCGACAACATCGAGCAGCCGCACCCCCTTAGTGCCATGATCTTTTGGGGTCACGCGCCGAACTCCCAGACCCGCGGGCCCGATCTGAAAAAAGGCCTGGAGAAGCTCGATCTTCTGGTGATCGTCGATCCAGTGCCAACCGCCTCGGCGGTAATGGGTGAGCGGACCGACGGCGTCTATCTTCTGCCCGCCGCCACGACGATGGAATGCGCCGGTTCGGTCACCAACTCGAACCGCTCGCTGCAGTGGCGCGAGAAGGTCGTTGAGCCAATGTTCGAAGCGAAGACCGACTATGAGATCGCACGGCTGTTCGCGGAAAAGCTCGGCTTCGCCGAGCAGTTGCTGAAGCACATCGGCGTCGAGGACGGCGTGCCAGTGGCGGAAGACATCCTTCGCGAAATCAACCGCGGCATGTGGTCTGTCGGCTATAGCGGGCAGAGCCCGGAGCGGTTGAAACTGCATATGCAATACCAGCATCTTTTCCATCCCACGACGCTGATGGGCATGAGCGGGCCGGTGAAGGGCGAATATTACGGCCTTCCGTGGCCGTGCTGGGGCACGCCGGAAATGAAGCATCCGGGCACGCCCATCCTCTATGACCAATCGAAGACCATTGCGGAGGGCGGGCTGCCGTTCCGGGCGCGGTGGGGCGTCGAGCACGACGGCCAGAACCTTCTCGCCGAGGACAGCTATCCTAAGGGGTCGCCGATCCAAGACGGCTATCCTGAAATGACCGTGGCTGTCCTGGAGCAGCTAGGCTACCTCGGCCAGCTCACGCCGCGCGAGCAGCTCGTCATCGTCGCCACAGCAATGGGCGACTACCATCCTTCGCTTCTGGAGACGAGCGACGCCGATGCCCGGCAAATGCTGAGCCAGATGGAAGAGCCGAAACAATCGGACGTGGACCCCGCGGCCGAAGCGCGGGCTGTGCGCCAGCAGTTTCCCGATATGTCCGACAAGGCTCAGCAGGCGATTGCCGCCTATCTCGCTCATAAGAAAAAAGAGAAGGGCGACACGGGCTCGAAGAAGCAGGCCGGCGCAAATGACAAGCAGGATCTTTCGAAGACGGAGCCGCTGCGCGACAAGATCCTGCGCATCAACTGGAAGACCGATCTGTCCGGCGGGCTTCAGCGGGTGGCGATCGCCAATGGCCTGGCTCCCTTCGGCAACGGCAAGGCGCGGGCGATCGTGTGGAATTTCCCCGACGCGATTCCCGTCCACCGGGAGCCGCTGTATACGCCGCGCCGCGACCTCATCCCGAAATACAGGACCTACGAGGACCGCACCGATTTTCGGCTGCCGACGGCCTATTGGTCGATCCAGAAAAACGACTACAGCCGGGAGTTCCCGCTGGTGCTGACGAGCGGGCGCCTCGTGGAATTCGAGGGCGGCGGCGACGAAACGCGGGCGAACAAGTGGCTTGCCGAATTCCAGCAGGACATGTTCGCCGAGATCAATCAGGCGGACGCGGCGCGGGTCGGCGTCTCGGACGGCGGCCAGGTCTGGGTCGCGACGCCCGAAGGCGCCCGCATCCGGGTCGCCGCGCTGGTCACCAACCGAGTGGACGAGGGCACGGTCTTTCTGCCCTTCCATTTCGCGGGCATGTGGATGGGAGAGAGCATTACCGACCGCTATCCGTCCGGGACGGTTCCCTATGTCACCGGCGAAGCCGCAAATACCGCCATGACCTACGGCTACGACGTCGTGACCTTCATGCAGGAATCGAAGGCGTCGCTGTGCCGGCTCGAACCCGCTTGAGGAGTAGCAGATGGCTCGGATGAAATTTCTGTGTGACTCGGACCGCTGCATCGAATGCAATGCCTGCGCGACCGCGTGCAAGAACGAGAACGAGGTGCCGTGGGGAATGGTGCGCCGACGGGTCGTCACGATCAATGACGGCAATCCCGGCGAGAAGTCGATCGCGATCTCCTGCATGCACTGCACCGACGCGCCCTGCATCGCGGTCTGTCCGGTCTCCACGCTCTATCAGAACGACATCGGCATCGTCCTGCACGACAAGGACACCTGCATCGGCTGCGGCTACTGCTACTACGCCTGCCCGTTCGGAGCGCCGCAATATCCGCGCGACACCAATTTCGGCTCCCGCGGCAAGATGGACAAATGCACCTATTGCGCCGGCGGTCCCGAGGAGACTGGCTCCCAGGCCGAGTTCGAAAAATACGGTCGCAACCGGATCGCCGAAGGCAAGCTGCCGCTTTGCGCCGAGGTCTGCTCGACCCGCGCTCTGCTCGCCGGCGACGGCGACGTCATCTCCGACATCTACCGGGAGCGGACCGAACACCGTGGCTATGGCTCGGGAGCGTGGGGCTGGACGACCGCCTACCACGCCAGCGATGCGGCCTGATCGCGAAAAGGAGAACAGGACATGTCAGCAGCACGGATAGCGGGCGGTCTCGTTGCGCTGCTCGCCGGCCTCCTCCTCGGTGTGGTGGTCGTTCTCAGCTTCATGAGCGAAAATCTCGTGCAGCCCGAGGTGTCGGTGGCGGGGGCGTCTGGCGGGGGCGAGGCAAGCCCCGTTGTTGCCGCCGAGGCCCTGATCGGGCGATCCAATCTGCTCGGGGACCGCGTTGAAGCTGGCCAGACCCGCGGCGTGAGTGTGGACACGGACGGTGGAGGACGCGCCAATCTCGTGTTCCGCGACGGCGTGGCCGCACCTCGGCAACTGACCTCCTCATGGCTGACGATCGGAGAAAAGGAAGCGCCTATCCTGCCCGAGGCGCGACGCATCCAGGGCATATCCTCCCTGCCCTACGAGAACGCCGCCTCCTTCGAGCAGCCCGGCGGGCGCACCTGGCGCAGCCTGCACAACGATCAGGTGAGGTACGGCGGCAGTTGGGTCATCTTCGGCGTACTTGCCGCGCTCGGCCTGTTTCTCTTCGTTCGGGGCCGGGTTAGGATAGCCGAAGGAAAAGCCGGCACGACGATCAAGCGTTTCTCGGCGACCGAGCGCGCCAATCACTGGATGACATCATCCGCCTTCGTTGTCATGGCGCTGACCGGTCTCGTAATCCTCTATGGCAAGCCGCTGTTGCTGCCGCTGATCGGCGAATCAGCCTTGGGCGATCTCGCCTGGGGCAGCGCCTGGCTCCACATGGCATCCGCGGTTCCTTTCGTCATCGGCGTGACGATGATGGTGGTGTTTTGGCTGTTCCATAACATTCCGACACGGCTAGACTGGGAGTGGCTCAAGCGCGGCGGCGGCATGCTTCGCGATGACGGCAAGAACCCACCGGCCCGCAAGTTCAACGCCGGTCAGAAGATCGTCTTCTGGGGCGTGACCCTCGGCGGCTTCACGCTGCTCGCGTCGGGCCTCCTGCTCATGTATCCGTTTCTGCTGTTCGGATATGGCGGGATGCAGACGGCGCAGCTTTCGCACGCGATCATCGCTCTTTTGATGATCGGGCTCATCTTCGGGCATATCTATATCGGCACGATCGGGATGGAGGGGGCGTTCGCGGCGATGTGGTCAGGATGGGTGGACCGCAACTGGGCCAAGGAGCATCACAGCATCTGGTATTGCCAGATGACGGGCGAGGTCGGGACGCAGGAGCCCTCCTCCGCCGAGGCCGCTCCGGGAGAGCGCGGACCATGAAAGCATTCATCATTGGGGTCGTGCTCATGGCCGCCTTGGCGGCGCTGACGATCGGCGTGTTTCCCCTCGCCGAACAGTCGAGCGCGGTGGAAAGCCCCTCCGTTCATCTCGACGAGGAACGCTGATCAAGGACTTGGATCTGACTGAAAGGTTTTGCTGATCGGGTTGACGATCGCCGAGAACTGCACAGGTCAAGAGAGGCGACCGACACGAAAAGGACATGGCTTTGGAAGGCTTGGCTGGCGCCCTTGTCATTGCATTTTTCGCGGCATCGATCGCCGCTGTGGTCCGGTTCGCGCCCTCCGGTTTTGCCGCCTCCCTGACCGAACCCCAGAAGACGCCGTTTCTTGGCGGCGGGACGCCGGACACCCATGCCTGGCAGCGCTACCATGTCCGCTACTACCCAATGACGCTGCTCTTCGTCGCCTTCGAGATGGAGATGATGTTCATGTATCCTTGGGCCGTCGTCTTCGTCGAAGAGGGCGGCAAGGCGATGATAGAAATGGGGATGTTCCTCGCCATCCTCTCCGTCGGGATCGTCTATGGGTGGCGGGAGGGCATCTTCCGGTGGCAATAGCCTTGCTTCGCCGCCTCGCGGGCGCGGCACCCGTCCCTGTTTTCGCGGCTGTCGGCGCCGGGATGCGCGCCGCGGCTGACGACCTTTTTCTCGACAGCCGGATCACTCGAACAAACAGCGTCTGCCATGCCCGAATTCTGCTTGTCGCGGGGCCGGTACGGGAGGCCGATCAGGACGATCTCCGCCGCCTGCATGATCAGATGCTACATCCTCGCGCGACGCTCTGGTGGAAGTCGAATCCCGGGCCGGACTTCGCTGAACCGGCGACTTCGGACGAGGACGACCCCGTCGCGGCTCTCGAGGCGATCCACCGCGCGCTGATCGACGGGACACGGGATAGCGAACCGGACATCCTGCCAGACGAGCCGCCCAATCCCTGGCGCGGCAAGGGAGATTACGGCCAGGGCGGCGAAGGGATGATGGGCGGAACCCCTTATGGCCGGCCGATGGCGATGACCGACGATGATCTGCGCGACGGATTGGCGCTCGACGCCTATACCGCGCCGTTCGGCCCGTTCCTGCCGATGCTCCCGCCGGGCCTGAAGCTGTCGGTGACATTGCAGGGCGACGTCATTCAGACCGCAAAGCTTTTGCGACCGCCCTTTCCCCAGGCGAAACCCGCCGACGGGACGGTCCATGCCTTACGGGCTCTTGCGCATTTCCTGCCGGTCCTCGGCCTCGAGGCACACGCAATCCGCTGTCTCGAGGCCGCTCGATCCTTGAGCGTCGGCAAAGCCATAGAGCTGAACAGAATCCGACAACTGCTTCGCTGGTCCGGTGCGCTTGCCGCGATCCCTCCCGGTATCGGCGTAGTCGAGGGTGCCGACGTACGGATGCGGGTCGAGCGATGGCTGGCCGCGCTGGACGAAAGCCAGCCCGGGACGTTCGATGATTCCGCGACAACCTCTCCCCTCAAATCTGCTCGTCTCGTCGATCTGCTGCGCGGGCGTGAGTGGAGCGAGGCCATTCTCATCGCCAACAGCTTCGATACCGAAACGCTGATCTCCCTGGCGTCTGTCGAAGCCGAGGCGGACGATCAGGACCGGAAGGACGAAAACCGGATGAATCATGAGGGGCATGGGGCTGGAAACCCGCATGGCGCACACGCTCACAGAGCGCCGGGCGCATGACTCAAGTGCTCGCGACCCTCGTTCTTCCTCTGGTTCTTCTGGGCGGGATCGCCCTGGCCGCCGTGCTCGACCGGACAGTCCCTGCCCTCGTCGCCGGCCGCTCCTTGAAAGCAAGCTTCGTTAACCCGATTACGGCGGCGTCGTCTTGGGCAATGGCGCAGACCGGTGGGACGGAACATCCCGACAAGGTCAACTGGATTCTCGCTCCCATCCTGTATTTCACGCTGGCCGCCATCGGTCTGAGCGTCGTGCCATTCGCGCCGGGCGTCGTCGCCGCGGATCTCGATGCCGGCATCGTCCTGTGGGGCACGTGCGAGTCGCTGACGGTCGTCGCGGTGTTCCTGCACGGCTGGTCGGCCAACTCGCCGCTTCCCCTGATCGGCGCCTATCGCTACGTCGCGATCGGGCTTCCGGCCATGCTCCTGTCCATGTTCGTGCTGATCGCGGCCGCGCTTCCGGCCCAGTCTCTCGCCGTCACGGAAATCGTCGAAGCGCAACGGAGTGTCTGGAACATCGTGCGCCAGCCCGCCGGGTTCGTCCTTTTTCTGATGCTCGGTCTTTCGCTCAGTCTTCGCGGCCCCTTCGACTATGCCGATCCCTACGATCTGGCCGGTGGAACGACGGCCGAGATCTCCGGGACGACCCGTTTGACATGGTGGCTGGCGCGGCTCGCCATGCTCGTCTCGGTTTCCGCGATGGCGGCGACGGTCTTCCTCGGCGGGTATCTCGGCCCTATCCTGCCCGGCTTCGTATGGCTGGTCCTGAAGACAGGTCTCGTCCTCGTCGTCCTCGTCGGCGCCGGCGAACTCTTCGCCCGGCTACCGCCGGACCGGATGATGAACCTGATCTGGCTGGCGCTGTTGCCGCTGTCGTTTCTCATGCTCGTCGCCGTCGGTGTGGAGCTGCTGCTATGGGGCTGATCGATCTTGCCTTCCTGGCGCTCTCCGCGGTCGCGATCGTCTCCGGCTGGCGCGTGTTCGCGACCGATTCCATGGTGCGCGCCTCGTTTCTTCTGCTGTTGTCCTTCACGGCCGTTGGCCTGATCATCCTGATGCTGGCGGCACCCTATATCGGCATCGCGACCATCTTCATGATGGCGGTGGAGATGATGGTGATGGCCCTCTTCATGGTGATGTTCATGATGAACCCGGCCGGACTCAATCCCATGATGATGGTTCACCAGAACCGCTTTGCGATCGGCGCCGGCGTCGTCGCCTTTGTGGGGCTGAGCGCAGCCATCCTCGCGACGGATTTCCCGACCGACCCTGTCGATCCGGGCCGGCAGGTCATCCGCGACCTTGGCCTGGAGATGCTCGGCCCGTCGATGCTCATCTTCGAGACAGCGGGCGTCACACTTCTCGCCGCAATGGTGGGCGCCGTCGTTCTGTCGGCGCGAACCGGGCGTTTCGGTCGCTCGGACGAGGGCTCCCGCCCCCCAGGGCTAGAGGTGGGCGGCGAGCCGGCCGGCCGTCGGGTCGAAAAGGCAAGCGGTCACGGCCATCATCACATGCACGGTTCCCATGATGGACATGAGGACGCGGAACACGCGGAGGGACATCCGGAGGCTGACGGTCACGACGCCGATGGCGGCGAAAGCGGGCGGCGGCCGTCGCTGCGCAGTGATTGGTCGGCCGGGGACCGATCGATGACCTCGAAAACGAAGGCACCCTCGTGAGTCTCGTGAGCGTCCTGATCGTCGCCAGCGCCCTGATCGGCATCGGCCTATATGGCGCTCTGTCCCAACAGTCCTTTGTCATGCTGATGATGGGACTGGAACTGATGCTCAATGGTGGCCTCCTCGCGGTGATCGGCTTCTGGTCGTTCAGCCTCGGCGGAGCACCGGAGGGGCAACTTCTGGCGATCATCGTCATGGCCGTGATGGCCGTCGACATGGCCGTTGGCTTCGCGCTCGTCACCGCCGTCTATCGAAAACGACAGGCCGACACGACCGAAAGCCTGGGGACGATGAAGCACTGATGCTGTTCCTGGTCGCCCTCCTGCCCATTGTCGCCGCGGCCGCCGTGCCGCTGACATCCCAGCTCGCCGGTGCCCCCAGCCGTCGCCTGCTGATGGTCGTTGCGATGGTCGGTCTCGGGCTCACTCTTCTTCTGGCGTTGCTGGCCGCCGCGGGCGGTTGGACCGGAACGATCGTCTGGTCGGGACCCCTCCGCCTGACCGCGGTGCTGACACCAATCGCCGGCGCCATGGCGATGCTTGTGCCCGTGATCGCGCTGCCGATCCTGGCCTATGCCGCCTTCCACGAAGACGAGACCGGTCTCGGGCGGCTCGTCGCGATCCTGCTCTTGTTCGTTGCCGGCATGGAGCTTCTGGTGATCGCCGACGATCTGCTGACTCTTCTGATTGGCTGGGAGCTGGTCGGTGCCTGCTCCTATCTTCTTATTGCCCATGATTGGCGTCATGCCGACAATGCCGCGTCCGGCCTCTACGCCTTCCTGATGACGCGTTTTGGCGATCTCGGATTGTTCGCGGCGGCGATGGCGGCCTACGCCGCGACGGGCTCGTTCTCCTACGACGGTCTGAGCAACGTCTCAGGCCCGCTCGCCGCCGTCGTCGCGTTCGGTCTCCTGCTGTCGGCGGCTTCGAAGTCCGGCCAGATTCCGTTTTCGCCCTGGCTGTTCCGCGCCATGGCGGGACCGACCTCCGTCTCCGCGCTTCTCCACGCAGCGACCATGGTCGCGGCGGGCGCCTATATCATCATCCGCCTTGAACCATTCCTGGCGACGGTTCCGGGCATCCCTGAAATGATTGTGGCGATCGGGCTGGCGACGGCCCTGTTGGGCGGAGTCGTCGCCACCCTCCAAAACCACGCCAAGAAGCTACTCGCCGCGTCGACCTCGGCTCACTATGGCTTGATGTTCGTCGCGGTCGGGTCCGGATATCCCGGCATCGCCTTCCTGCATCTCGTCGCTCACGCCGCCTTCAAGGCGGTCTTGTTCCTGGCCGCTGGCATCGCGGGGGAACGCGCGGGAAGCTATGGCCAGCATCTCATGGGATTTGCCCGGGCACTGCCCCTCATCGGGGTCATGACCGCCATCGGCGCCCTCTCTCTGGCCGGCATCCCCCCGCTTGGCGGGGCCTGGACCAAGGAAGCCATCGTCACGGCTGCGGAACATGGCAGTGTCTGGATCGCGGCGGGCGTGATCCTGGCAGGCGGGCTCAGTGCGGCCTACGCGACCCGGTTTCAACTTTCGGCGTTCGGGCTCGTCGAACGCGAGGAGCAGGATTCTCCCGAAGCCAAGCCTAGCCGGGTCGAAACCGGCGCCGTCGTGACGCTCGCCCTGCTGACGTTGGCGACGTCTCTCGTCTGGGTGCCGTCGGTGCGCGAAGCAATCGGCCGCGTGCTCGAAATCCAGCTCCTTGAGGCAAGCCTCGCGACCTTTACCCTGTCGACTGCGGCCGTCGCGGCTGGGCTCCTCGTCGGTGTGTTTCTGGTCCGTCGATTTCCGGAGATTGGGCTTGAGGGACGATCCGCGGAGACGGCGGACTGGCTCGGTCTGCCGGACCTGATCGAGCGGACCGTCACCCGACCCGTAACACGCTTGGCAGTGGCAGCCGCGGCGGTGGACGACCGGGTGATCGATGCCGGCGTTCGTCTAATCGCCAGTAGTGGCGCTCGCGCCGCGCGGCTTGGTAGCAGGAAGGACGATCGCGTTCTGGACCGCGGTGTCATCACCAGCGCCAGCGCCGTCCACTGGCTCGCCTCGGCGAGCGACCGCACGGGCGAATGGCTGATCGACGGTCTCGCCGAGGGCACCGCCCTGATCGTCGGGCAAAGCGGCCGCGATGCCCGGCGCCTCCAGACAGGCATGTCCCACCATTACTATGCCTTGGCCACCGGCGGCTCGATCCTCGCCTTTCTGTTCCTCCTGATTGTCTCCTGACCCATGCTGACACTCGCTATCCTGCTCCCGCTTTTCGCATCCCTTGCCCTGGCCGTGCGACCGGCCTGGAACGAAACGATGGCGCGCCTGATAGCGATGGCGGCGTCGGGTCTGTCGCTGCTGATGCTGGTCATCGTCTGGATGGGCTTCGACACGGGCGCGGACGCGCCAGCGTTTCAGGCCGTCGGCGAGTTGCAATGGATTCCGACGCTCGGCGTCGCCTGGCGGGTGGGCGTCGACGGCATGGCGCTCGCCATCTCCCTGATGAGCGGGCTGCTGTTTCTCTGCGCCCTTGCGTGGCCGGCCGATTACAAAGGGCGTGCGCGGCAGTACTATGCCTGGTTCCTGTTCCTGCAGGGGGTCTCGCTCGGTCTGTTCCTGACCCTCGATCTGCTCGTCTTCTACGTCTTCTTCGATCTCAGCCTGGTCGGCATGTACTTTCTGATCGGTCGCTGGGGCCATGGGGACGCGGAATACGCGGCGCTCAAATTCTTCATCTATACGCTCGCCGGATCGCTGGCGATCCTGCTGGCGATCCTCGGTCTCGTGCTGGCGAACGATACGCTGACCTTCGACATGCGCGAATTGATCGCCGCTCAGCCCCTGCAAGGAGTGGATATTCGATCGAGCCTCGTGCTCCTGGGATTTCTTGTCGGCTTCGCGATCAAGACGCCGCTCGTGCCGTTTCACACATGGCTACCGCTCGCCCATGTCGAAGCGCCGGGGCCGGCCTCGGCGATCCTGGCTGGCGTTCTGCTCAAGATGGGCACCTACGGGATCGTGCGGATTCCGTTCTCGATGATGCGCGAAACCTTTGCCGCTTATGCTTTTCCCTTGGCGATCGTCGCCGTCGTCTCGATCCTGTGGGGTGCGATCGTCGCGCTTGGCCAAACCAATCTGAAGCGGCGGATCGCCTACACCTCGGTCAATCACATGGGCTACACGGTCCTCGGCATCGCCGCGGCCGGCGCGGCGATTGGCGGCGACGCGGCGCGAAGCCTGGCGCTCAACGGCGCGATAACCGAGATGGTCGCGCACGGCCTCATCACCGGCGCGCTGTTTCTCATGGCCGGCTCCTTCTGGCAGCGAACCGGAACCTACGAGCTTTCGGCCTATGGCGGGCTTGCCCGCGTTGCGCCGAAACTGATGATCGGATTTTTCCTCGCCGCCTTCGCCAGTTTCGGCTTGCCCGCGCTGGCCGGCTTCGTGGCGGAGTTTCAGATTTTCGCCGGCACCTTCGCCGTCTACCCTTGGCTCGCCGCGATCGGCCTGATCGGCATCCTCATCACCGCCGCGTTGTTCCTGTCGATGCTGCAGCAGATCTTCTTCGGCGAGCTTGCGGATCAGCGTCAGGGCTTCACCGATCTCAACAGGACCGAGGTCGGATTTCTCGCGCTCCTTCTCGCCCTGGTCGTGCTGATCGGCATCTATCCCGGCTGGCTCCTTGCCATGATCGAAACCGGTTCGGCTTTCCTGCCTCTCCAGGGGACCGAAGGCTGACATGATGCCGCTTGGAGATATTCTCCCGGAGATCACCGTCATCGTGACGGCGGTTGCCATTCTTCTGTTCGCGTCTTTCGCTTCGCAGCGGCGCCAGTGGATCGGCGCGCCTCTCGCCCTGTGTGGGCTGGGCGTCGCCGCCTTCCTTTGCGGACTTCAAATAGGCTCGGAGCGGCTGACTTTCTCGGGAAGCTGGGCGCTCGACGTGGCCAGCATCTGGGGGCGGCTGCTCATCCTCGGCGCGACGGCCTTCGTCGTCGTCATGTCGCCCGATTGGTTCGACCGGGACCGGCGGCACGGCGAATACTACGCCATCCTCCTGTTCTCGGCGCTCGGCGCGATGGCGATGGCCGGCGCCGCCGATATCCTCCAACTCGTCATCGGCGCCCTGCTCTCCTCGGCGACCGGCTATGTTCTCGCCGCCTATCATCGCGATTGGGCCTTGTCGGTCGAGGCCGGCATGAAGTTCTTTCTGATCGGCGCGCTGGCCAATACCAGCTTGATGCTCGGCGCCATCATGATGGTCGGTATGCTGGGTGATACGGGGTTCACGGGGATGAGAGCCACGCTGGCCTCCGGTGAATCGTCGCCAGTCCTGCTGCTGGGAACTGTCCTCGTCCTCGTCGGCCTGAGCTACAAGCTCGGCGCCGCGCCTGCTCACGCCTGGATGCCCGATGTCGCGGAAGGCGCCCCGGCCCCAGCCGCCGCTTTCCTGACAGTTGTGCCGAAGATTGGAGCCGCGATCGTGCTGGCCCGCCTTGTCTCACTGTTTCCCATCGACGCGGCCGCCGTCCGGCCTTTGGTAGCGGCCTTGGCGCTGATCACCATGACGCTCGGAAACCTGGCTGCCCTCTGGCAGGACGATCTGCGCCGGATGCTCGGCTGGTCATCGGTCTCGCAATCGGGCTACGCGCTGATGGCGATCACCGTGGTCGGGCTCAGTCCCGCCGCGATGCCGGCCCTGATCATATTCCTTCTCGGCTACAGCACCGCCAACCTCGCGACCTTCGCCGCGATCACGCATCTGCGTGGCCGCACCGACCGCGCCGATTTCTCCGGCCTCGCCAGCAGCAGGCCACTGGAAGCGACCGCCATCATTATTGGGCTCTTATCCCTGGTCGGCATCCCGCCGCTGATCGGCTTCCTCGGCAAGCTCGAACTGTTCCTCGCGACGATCGAGGGTGGATACGCGTGGCTGGCAGTGGTCGCCGTCGCCAATACGGTCGCCTCGCTGTTCTACTACCTGCGCTTCATCGCGCCGATGATCTTCGCCAAATCATCGAGCGAGCCGGCAACGCTCGGCTCATGGTCCGGTGTCGCGATGGTCACCGGGCCCATTGCCATCGTCTTGCTCGGTCTGTTGGTGAACGTAATCTTGGCGCCGCTCATCGGGAGCGAGCTGCTGCCCTGATGATTTTGGGCTGCGTCATTACGCCAGAGGGTCCGCTACGGCGGAGATCACCTTGCGGCGATCAGCTCAGCATCTGTTCAATCGGAAGATAAAAAACGTCTGCGGCTTCCATTCGGCCAGGCACCTGAACGTTTTGACTCCATCGCCAGCTCAATCCGAGCCGTCCTGACGGCAATCGCCGCAGGATCTCCCGCGAAATGACGATCTTGGCCCCAAGCGTCTTCGACATTTCCTGCAGGCGATGCGCAAGGTTCACCGCATCCCCGAGTACCGTGTACTCGCTGTGCCGGCCGCCGAGGACAACCCCACCAATGACATGGCCGTGGTGGATCCCGACGCCGAACTGGAGCGGGATCTTGCCGTCATTAGTCCTCATGTCGCTCCATGTCTCGAGGCGATGGATCAGGTCGCAGGCGCAGTCGAACGCACGCACGGCGTCCGTGGCATCGGGGTGGGGAAAGCCGAACACCGCCATGACGCCGTCGCCCATGAACTTGTCCACCCGCCCGTCCCATTCCGAAACCGTTTCCACCACCCGTTGGCGGTATTCCGACAGCAGCGACGCGACATCTTCCAGCGCCATTTGCTCAGACAACCCCGTGAAGCCGCGGATGTCGATAAAGACGACGGCCGCCTCGTTTCGCTGAAGCCCGACATGTGCCCCACCCGATGCCAGCAACACTGCCGTTGTCGGAGAGAAAAACCGGGAAAGATTGGCGCGCTCACTTGACGTCGACACAGCGAAGCGCACGAGCCGCCTGATGTCGACCACCAACATGACCTGGATGGCCGCGACAGCCGCGAAGGCGAGAAGGCGCACGCTCGCCGCTTGTAGTTCCTCTGATGACATCCCGATCTGGAACGGGTCGTCGAACAGGGACAGCGCCGCGACGGCGGCGGATCCCAGAGTCACGAGGGCAGCGAAAACCGCCACCGGACCGGCGCGCATCCGCATGCTGGCATGGGAAAGAAGGACAAATGCGATCGCCAGACTGGGCGTGGCCAGCGCGTCCACGAAGGACGAGCCGGGAATAAACATGTGCTCGGCCGCGAGATAAACGACCAAGGCGGCGTCGATGCAGATGTAGGGCCAATTCAGCCACGAGCGGAACAACCCGGACACCACGAGAGCCACGGCCAGAACCGACGTCGCGGCGTACGCGATCAACAGCGCGATATGCGCCTGATGGTTGATAACGTCCGGCTCGAGAGCCACCGAGATGGCGAAGACGAGAAGGGCGAGGAAGCGCCAGATGACGGTCCTCAGCTCGTTACGCCGCTCGACCTCCAAGATCATTCCGTCGATGTCGCTGCGGCCCGAGTCGATTGCTACCATTGGGGTGATTGCCTCGGCATTTTGATTCCTTGATGTCGCCGTCAACGTTGACGGCGCGCACGACGGCAAGAACACGCGCTCTCACGCCTGCCTCGCGTCTCGGTTTGCAGTAGAGGGAGATCTGTCCACCGATCGAAGATCGCAATCGATCCAATCAGCGGACGTTGTCCCCGAGCGCTTCTCGTCGGAAGAATGCGATGGCGGGATTTATCTAATTAAATACTGTAGCAATATTTTATTCTTCCTGCCAATATGTATAGTGTACTGAATTTTGTCATTATGATGACAATCATAATACGATATTATATTAAAAAAGAAAAATAAATATTATTATACTTCTTTATCGATGGCTCTCTCGGTCGATTCGCAACCAGCATAGTCGTCGCGAACCGGCTCGGGGCGAACTCCATTCGCCCAGAGCCGTGAGTGTCGAGCCCTACTTCATCTCAACGACGGTAAGCTTGCCTTTAACGCGGTCGGCGACGAACTCAATGTTCTTGCCTTCCTTCGCCTTGGCCAGCATCTTTTCGTCAGAAACCTTGAAAACCATGGTCATTGCCGGCATGTCGAGGTTCTTCAGCGCGCCGTGCTTGATCGTCAGCTTCTGCTGCTTGGCGTCGATCTTGGTGATCTGGCCCTTGGTGTATTCGACCGCGACGGCCGGACTGGCCAGAGCGAGCGAAAGGAACGAGAGCGCGGCGATTTTGATGAGCTTGGTCATGTGATTTTTCCTGATTGTGAGGGTGAGAGATGTGTCGCGTTCAACGCGACGCGACGGTCAATGGGCCATGCATGCCCATGTCGTAGTGTCCGGGGATCAGACACGCGAATTGGAAGTTGCCGGCCTTGGTGAAAGTCCAGACGATTTCGCCGGCTTCCTCCGCGGGCAGACGGATAGCGTTGGGATCGGCATGTTCCATCTCCGGGAACTTCTCCATGAGCAGCTTGTGCTCCTGGACCCCTTCCGAAGTATCCATGACGAACTCGTGCTCCAGCACGCCGTCATTGGCGATGACGAAGCGGATGGTTTCGCCCTTCTTGACCTCGATCTTGGAAGGTTCGAACAGCATGTCGCCGTCCTCGGTCTCCAGCATCGTGATCTCGATGGTCCGATCGGCGGTCGCCGCCTTGCCGGCTTTGCCGATCGCCACTTCGTCCTCATGACCGCCGCCATGCTTACCGCCGGCCGACGCCGATGTGGCGACGAGCGCGGCTGCGAATGCCGTCGCGATGAACAGTCGTTTCTGCATAAATTATCCTCGTTTCGTTTTGTATTTGCGTCCCTTGCTTTCCCGGCCTTGCTACATGCCGGAATGCGTTCCCCCACCGGGCATCGTCTGCCGCGTGGGCTTCGATGGCAGCGCGCTGCCCTGGGCGCTGGAAACGGGAGCCGATGTCGCGTCGGGCAGCGATCCGGTCCATTCGTAGGCCACCGTGCCTGGAGGATTTTCGTAGTCGCCGGGATCTTCGTAGTCGCCGGCCTCGATCCCCTCCCGCACCTTCACCACGGTGAACATGCCACCCATTTCGAGTGAGCCGAACTGTCCCCAGCCGGCCATCATCGGAATGGTGTTGTCCGGGATCGGCATCGACATTTCCGCCATATCCGCCATGCCCTTCGTTCCCATCGGCATGTAGTCCGGCTGGACCGTGCGGATCTTGCGGGCGACGTTGGTCTTGTTGGCTCCGATGAAGGTCGGGACATCGTGCCCCATCGCGTTCATCGTGTGATGCGACTTGTGGCAGTGCAGGGCCCAATCGCCCGGATGGACCGCGTCGAATTCGTAGGCCCGCATCGCCCCCACCGGGATATCAATGGTGACCTCCGGCCAGCGTGCCTCCGGACGCACCCAACCGCCATCCGTGCAGGTGACCTCGAAATCATACCCGTGCATGTGGATCGGATGGTTGGTCATGGTCAGATTGCCGACCCGCACGCGCACCCGGTCGTCCTTGGCCACGATGAGCGGAGCCACGTCCGGAAAAATTCGGCTGTTGATCGTCCACATGTTGAAGTCGGTCATTTCCATGACCTTCGGAAGATAGGAGCCCGGATCGATGTCGTAGGATGACAGCAGGAAGACGAAGTCGCGGTCCACCGGCATGAAGGACGGGTCCTTCGGGTGGATGACGAAGGAGCCCATCATCCCCATCGCCATCTGCACCATCTCGTCGCCATGCGGGTGATACATGAAGGTGCCGCTCTTCAAAGCGTCGAACTCGTAGACGAACGTCTTGCCCGACGGGATCGGCGGCTGCGTCAACCCGGCCACGCCATCCATGCCGTTGGGAAGGATCAACCCGTGCCAGTGGACGGTCGTATGCTCGGGAAGCTTGTTCGAGACGAAGATGCGGATTCGATCACCCTCGACGCATTCGATCGTCGGGCCGGGCGACTGACCGTTGTAGCCCCACAGATAGGCGGTCATGCCATCGGCCATCTCCCGCTCGACGGGCTCGGCCACAAGATGGAACTCCTTGATCCCATTGTTCATGCGGAACGGAAGCGACCAGCCGTTTAGGGTCACCACAGGATTGTAGTCCGGCCCCGCCGTTGGCATCAGCGGCGGCTGCGTTGCCGCCTCTTCCATGATCGGAGCTTCCGGCAAGCCCATGGCCGAAGTCTTCGACCACATCGCAGTCCCGGCGAGCGCGGCGCCCGCACCAATGAATTGTCTTCTGGAAAACATCTGTCTGGTTCCTTCCGTTCAATCGCCGTCGCCATCGCCGTCGCCGGCCGCCATCTCGAGACCACCACCCGATTCGATCTCGCCGCCGCCATAGACGGCGGAGGCCAGCCCGGCATCGGCGAGATAGAAGGCGCGCTTGGCGTTGACGGAGAGGATGATCGAGGTGAGCTTGGCCCGGGTGTCGGCCAGAAGGTCGAACGTGTTCGAGATCATGCCGCTATAGGTGAGGATCGCTTCCTTCTCGATCGTCGTGCGCAGCGGTACGACGTTCGAGCGATAGTGCCTGGCGATATCGTATCGGGAGCGGTACGCTTTGTAGGCGGAGCGCGCTTCCGAGCGGATGTCGACGGCCTTTGCCGCCAAGACGTTCGCAGCCCGCAAATACGCGAACTCAGCCTTGCGAAGCCGCGCCTGACCGCTATCGAAGATCGGAATTTCCAGGCCGACCTCAAGGATACCCGAGAGCTGGTTGGTGCTTTTCTTGCTGCCGTCCTCGCCCTCTTCGGCTTCCTCTTCAAGCTCGAGCCCGGCGGCCAATTCGAGATCGGAGACGTAGCGCGTGGCCTTCGTCAGGCCGTAGGAACGCGCCAGCGCATCCAGTTCGAGCCGCGCCACCTGCAGGTCCACGCGATCGCGCAACGCCTCCGCCTCGATGGCGTTGCGGGTCTGGATATTGCGTGGCAGGCTCGGCAGCGCGTTCGGCACCTCAAAGGACAGGTTCCCTCCCCAGACCCCCATCAGCCGGATCAGCCGCTCCTTGGCGAGCTGCGCGGCCAGTCGCGCCTCTGCGGTCTGGCCAGTCAATTCCGCGTAGAACACCTGCTCACGAGCCTGATCGATCTTCGGAAAGGCCCCCGTCTTCCCGAGTTCGGTAGCAAGCTCGGCAGCCGCATCGGCCGCGACCTTCGCCCGGTTCATGTAGGCCACGGTCTCCCAGGCGCCGACCGCCTCGATCCATGCGGCCCGCGTCTGCGCGGCCAGCGCGAGCGTCGCCTCGACAGCCCGCAACCGCGCCTGAAGCACACGCACCTCGGAGACGTCCAGTCGCCGCTCGCGCGTCATCAGCCGGATGACGTTGGCCGCGATCAGCCCCTCGACGGTTCGCAGCGCGCCGATGCCGGCATAGCTCACCGCCAGATTGGGATTGACCGGCAGGCTCTCCTGCCAGAGATCGGCAACCGACATGCCGATGTCGGCATAGGCGGCCTGCAGGCTCTTGTTGTTCAGCAACGCAACTTGCACCGCCGTTTCGACCCCGACGGTCTTGTTCGCCAAAAGCTGGCTGACACGCTTGTTGACGGCGGCCGCCTCGGCCCGATTCTGAACCCAGGCAGTTTCCTTGCCGAGGGTTGCCGCGGTCTGATCCTGCACGATCGCAAAGCCGAGCTTCGGATCAAAGTCTTCGGTGATCGCGACGCAGCCGGAGACGAAAAGGGGGACAACCGCCATCGCGGCCTTGCGAAACACACGCATCATTTCGGCGCCTCATCTTCGGTGGCAGTTTCAGCGCCGACCGGGGCCATCGCGACGCCGGTCCGCCGCCATCCGGTTGGCTCGGCGGGACTACGCCTTGAATATCCACCAATGACCGACCGGTAATTGGTGCCGCCGGACGCAGCGGACGGGTCGTCCGCGGACGGAGAGGTAAGAACTTGCGGCAAACCCATGGGTTCGCTTGTCGCGCAGCCAGCCAGAAGCAGGCCGGGCAAGCCGACAATCATGAAGCGGATCATTGAAAGGACCTAACGGGCGAACTTTCCCGCTCGCCGGCCGTTCACGGGCCGGTCGATACGATGAAGTTCCCAAACGTGGAGAAGCGAGAACACCTGACGCTCTAGGCGTGAGGAGGACTCATCTGTGACGATGTCCGGTCCATCGGAGACGGCATGCGAACATCATAGGGCGCGCGGCGGCGCCGTCAGGTCAGGCTCGCGGGGGTCTTTTGCCAGTCGGAACCTGGCTTCCCACCAATTCGACCACGTGCCAACCGAGACCCCACTTGGAGGGCCAGTCCAGATGATATTCCGCCAACAGGTCCGGCATTGAAGCCGGCGGGCAGTGATCGTTGTGTTTGTCGCCCGTCGCCTTGGGCAAGGGCTTGGCGTCGCGGGCAGCATCGTTCGCGGCCGAAGCGACATGATCCTCGGCAACTTCAGTAACTGATGGATCGACGATCGAAGCTGCAAATGCGCGGTCACCCGTGTGGGGCGACGCGTGCGCCAATTGAGACGAAAGCACCGCCACGCAGAAAAGCGCTGCGGCCAACAGCCGGCCTATCGCTTGCAAGGGGTGTTTCAGGTTTGTCATCGGCATCCGGGTACTGGATTCGCTGGAATCAGTCCATACTGAAATGTTCACGTCGACGTCATCGGCTTGAAAATGTTGCACTGCAAATTCATCGACTCGCGGAGCAGTGCGCATCCTCAATGAGGACGTTCGATCGCATCGCATCGTGTCCAAACTCGGGCGACCGTGACTGAAACCGGCTCCAACCTTGCGCCAAGTTTGCGCCTTCGATCGCGAGGCCGAGAAATCGAGACTAGATCATATCCCAAGCCTCGGACGGCCGGGTTGTTACCCGTTCGCGGAAGGAAGCGCTGGCCTCTTCCATCGAACAGTTCGGCCCGCTCGCCGAACACCTCCTCACCGGGGTCGATGGGAGCAAGGGCGCCGCAGACGATGGCAGCAGCCGCGCGAGCGGCATCAACCCATCTGCAGCGGAACGACCTTCCCGGCCTCGATGGTGACCGCACGATCCATACGTGCGGCAAGCTCATGATTGTGGGTCGCGATCAGGGCCGCCACGCCGGACTGGCGCACCAGCGCCGTCAGCGCGTCGAACACGTAGCCCGCCGTCGTCGGATCGAGATTTCCCGTCGGCTCGTCGGCGAGCAGGACATGCGGCGCGTTGGCCACCGCCCGGGCGATCGCGACGCGCTGCTGTTCACCACCCGACAGTTCGGCCGGGCGATGGTCGGCCCGCTTGCCGATGCGCATGTAGTCGAGTAGCTCCCGTGCTCGCGCGACAGCGTCCGGACGACGCTGACCGAGAATCATCTGGGGCAGCATGACGTTCTCGAGCGCCGAGAACTCCGGCAACAGATGGTGGAACTGGTAGACGAAACCGATCGAGCGACGGCGCATCTCGGTTCGCCGGTCGTCGCCGAGATTGCCGCAAGCCTGCCCGTCGATGAATACTTCGCCGCCGTCCGGCCGTTCCAGCAGGCCGGCGATGTGAAGAAGCGTCGACTTTCCCGCCCCGGACGGCGCCACCAGCGCCACCATCTCGCCGGCGCTGATGCCGACATCGGCCGCGTCGAGAATGGTCAGGCGGTCATCGCCCTGTTTGTAGTGCCGCTCGACCTGATCGAGCCGCAGCGCAAAGGTCTCAGCCATCATTCGTACCGCAACGCTTCGACCGGATCGAGCCGCGACGCCTGCCAGGACGGCAGGATCGTTGCCAGAAACGACAGGCCGACCGCCATCGCGACGACCAGCACCACCTCGGTCGCGTCGATCTCGGCGGGAAGCCGGCTAAGGAAATAGAATTCGGGATTGAACAACACCGTCCCGGACAGCCACGAAAAGAACTGCCTGATGTTCTCGATATTGAGACCGAACAGTACGCCCAAGACCAGCCCGGCGAACGTGCCGGCGAGACCGATCGAGGCGCCGGTGATCAGGAACACGCGCATCACGGCGCCCCTGGTCGCCCCCATGGTCCTCAGGATCGCGATATCCCGCCCCTTGTCCTTCACCAGCATGAACAGGCCGGAGATGATGTTGAGAGCAGCAACCAGGATGATCAGCGTGAGGATGATGAACATGACGTTCCGCTCGACTTCCAGCGCCGAGAAGAACGAGGCGTTCTGATCCTGCCAGGTGACGGTGTAGTTCGGGCGGTCGGCCGCCGCCTCCACTTTCGGCTGTAGCGCGCGAACGGCGTCCGGGTCGTCGACGAACATCTCGATCGACTGCACCTGGTCCTCCTGATTGAAGAACAGCTGCGCCTCCGACAAAGGCATATAGACATAGGCCGCGTCATACTCCGACAGCCCGATCTCGAAGATCGCGGTGACCGGATAGGCCTTGACGCGCGGCGTCGTGCCGAGCGGCGTCACGTCGCCATCAGGCGAGATCAAGGTGATGTTGTCGTTCAGCCGCAGCCCGAGCGCCTCGGCCAACCGGATGCCGATCGCCACTCCGCCGCCGGTGTCGAACTCAGAAAGCGTGCCTTGCCGGATGTTCTCCGAGACGGGCGCGAGTTCGGCGAGATCGGCGCCGCGAACGCCCTTGACCAGCGCGCCGGTGTTCGATGTTCCGGCGCCCGAGGCCAAGACCTGCCCCTGCACCAAAGGCATGGCAAAATCGACACCCGGCACCGCCGCGATACGCTTGGTGACCTCGTCGTAGTCGCGGAGCGGCTGGTCGATCGGAAACATGATGACATGACCGTTGACGCCGAGAATGCGGGTCAACAGCTCGCCGCGAAACCCGTTCATCACCGACATCACGATGATCAGCGCTGCCACGCCCAGCATGATCCCGACGAATGAGAAACCGGCGATCACCGACACCCCGGCATCGCGGCGCCGCGACCTCAGATAGCGGCCAGCCAGCATCCATTCGAAGCGCGAGAACGGCCGGGTCGAGGTGCGGCCCTCAGGCGCCGCACGGGCTGCGAAAGGGGTATCGCTCACGCCAGTACCCGCTCGACCACGGCGGTGAGCGGCATCGTATCGCGCGCGCCGGTCGCCCTCACCTTGACTTCCGCCTCCCCCGCCTTGGCGCCGCGCGGACCGACAATCACCTGCAGCGGGAGGCCGATCAGGTCCATGGTGGCGAATTTGGCTCCGGCGCGCGTGTCCTGATCGTCATAAAGGACGTCGAGGCCAGCGGTCTGGAGCTGGCGATAGAGGTCGTCGCAGGCAGCGTCGCAGGCGGCATCGCCCGGCTTCATGTTGATGAGACCGACATCGAAAGGCGCGACGGATTTCGGCCAAATGATGCCGTTCTCGTCGTGCGAGGCCTCGATGATCGCCGCCAAGAGACGGCTCGGCCCGATGCCGTAGGAGCCCATGTGGACCGGCACGTCTTTGCCGTCGGGGCCGGTGACGACCGCCTTCATCGGCTCGGAATATTTCGTCCCGAAATGGAAGATGTGGCCGACCTCGATACCGCGCGCGGCGATCTTCTGGTCCTCCGGCAGCGTGTCCCAGGCGGCGGTGTCATGCATCTCGTCCGTCGCCGCGTATGGCGTGGTCCAGGACTTGACGATCTCGGCAAGACCAGCCGCGTCGTCGAAATCGACGCCTTCGTCCGGCACGTCGAGATCGAGATAGTCGCGGTGACAGAACACCTCGCTCTCGCCGGTCGAAGCCAAAATGATAAACTCGTGGCTGAGATCGCCGCCGATCGGTCCGGTATCGGCCCGCATCGGGATCGCCTTCAGCCCGCAGCGCTGGAAGGTCCGCAGATAGGAGACGAACATCCGGTCGTAGGCGGTCTTGGCGCGTTCGAAGTCGATGTCGAAGGAATAGGCGTCCTTCATCAGGAATTCCCGGGAACGCATGACGCCGAAGCGGGGCCGCACCTCGTCCCTGAACTTCCACTGGATATGGTACAGATTAAGCGGCAGGTCCTTGTAGGAGCGGACGTAGGACCGGAAAATGTCGGTCACCATCTCCTCATTGGTCGGCCCGAACAAAAGATCGCGCTCGTGGCGATCCTCAATCCGCAACATCTCCTTGCCGTAGTCGTCATAGCGGCCGCTCTCGCGCCACAGATCGGCCGGCTGGATCGTCGGCATCAACAGCTCGATAGCCCCGGAGCGATCCTGCTCCTCGCGGATGATCCTGCAGACCTTGTCGAGCACCTTCTTGCCGAGCGGCAGGAAGGTGTAGAGGCCAGCCGCCTGCTGACGGATCATGCCGGCGCGCAGCATCAACCGATGGGAAACGATCTCCGCTTCCTTCGGGGTTTCCTTGAGAATGGGCAGAAAATATCGCGACAGGCGCATGAGGTTTCCGGTGAAATCGGTGTGTCGCGGCGCCATGGCCGCACGGTCGCGTCTTAAACGCTTGATCCGTGATTGGAAAGACGGCAACACGCCATCCGCGCATCGGCGACAAATCGGGCTGACGACGGCATCGCCGTGACGGCGGCGCGATCAAAAAATGACACAGTCGCAAAATTCACGTGACAATCGCCGCTGTGCTGGCTAACCTTCGCTTGCACAAAAAAGGCGCTGGCAAGGCGCCATATTTGCGGTCTAGTCTTGGGAGGACGTGGTTTCCGGCGCGGCAGTCGTCGCAGCCCCGGTCAAAGTTACCGGCGGGAAATCCAGGCACGCGACCTAGAATGCAAGGTGAAAGCCTTGCATTTTTTTTGTGCCTGCGCTCCTGCGTCTGTGGGTATCAGGTGCCGGGAATAATGTGCGGAAGATCGTCCGGCCCGAAGCCGTAGACCTGCGTCACGACGTAGAAGACCGCGAAAATCACCGTCGCGAGCAGCGTCGTCTGCGCGAGCTTACGCCCCATCCGGGCGTGGGTCGGCGCGCTATGCGCCGTCCCGAGGATCACGTCGTCGTCTTCGATCTGCGAGCGTACTCCCAGCGGCAAGATGACAAACAGCGACACCCACCAGATGATGAAATAAATCGCGAGCGCCGATACCCAGCCCAATGTCAGACCTCCTCCAGTTCGGTCAGCGTGCCGAACATGTCACCGGGATGGATGAACAACACCGGACGCCCATGCGCTCCGATCTTCGGCTCGCCATCGCCGAGCACCCTCGCCCCACCGGCGATCATCCGATCCCGCGCCGCCTTCAGGTCGGACACTTCATAGCAGATATGGTGCATGCCGCCCTTCGGATTCTTGGCGAGAAACGCGGCGATGGGCGACGCTTCGCCCAGCGGCTCCAGGAGCTCGACTTTGGTGTTGTCGAGCTCCACGAAGACGACCGTGACACCGTGCTCGAGCAATGCCTGTGGCTCCGACACTGTTGCCCCCAGCGTCTCGCGATAGCGCCGCACCGCTCCCGAAAGATCGGGAACGGCCAGAGCCACATGATTCAGTCGACCGAGCATGGCATTTCCCTCGACGGGTTTCAGGACCGCGTGACGAACACCGTGACGATCGGCTTCTTACCCCACGCCTCGAAAGCGGCCCCGCGCACCGCGCGGCGGACCGACTCGCCGAGTTTGTCGAGGTCCTTGCGGCGGTTGCGCGGCGTGCTCTCGACAGCACCGGCGGCGGCGTCGATCAGGACATCCTCAATCTCCTCACCGGTCGCGTCGTCCTGCGGCAGGCCGAGCGCCACGAGGTCGGGATCCTCGCGCAATTCCAGCTTGCCATCCAATTCCACCAGCACCGCCACGTGGCCGACGAAGGACAGCCTGCGGCGCTCGTTGATGCCCATGGCTTCGGCTGTGCCGATCAGGCGGCCGTCCTTGTAGAGACGTCCGACCGGAACCTCATGGACGACCTGGGCGGCGCCGGGCGCCAGTTGGACGGCGCGTCCGTTGCGCGCCTCGACCACCTGTTTGATCCCCAATTCCCGCGCGAGGGCCGCGTGGGCGGTCAGATGCGCGGCCTCGCCATGGGCCGGAATGGCGATCGTCGGACGCACCCAATCATACATCTGACGCATCTCGCTGCGACGCGGATGGCCAGAGACGTGGACGAGTTGCTCGCCATCCTCGAGCACCTTGACGCCGCGTTCGATCAGCGCGTTCTTGATATCGATGATGAGCTTTTCGTTGCCGGGAATCGCGCGCGAGGAGAAGATCACAAGGTCGCCCCGCGACAGCGCGACGCTCGGATGCTCGTCCCGCGCGATACGCGCCAGCGCGGCGCGGGCCTCGCCCTGGCTACCGGTCAGGATGATCACCGCCTTTTCAGGCGGGATGTAGCCGAAGTCCTGCTCGCCCAGGAACGGCGGAATGCCGTCCATATAGCCGAGCTCGGTCGCGACATCGATCATCCGGCGCATCGAGCGCCCCATCAGCAGCACTTGCCGCCCGGCATCGCGAGCCGCCGCCGCAATCGAGCGGATGCGCCCGACATTGGAGGAGAAGGTGGTGACGGCAACCCGGCCCTTGGCGCCCCGGATGATCTCGGCAAGTGACGCCGAGACCGCTGTCTCGCTGGGGCTGTCGCCCTCCCGAAGCGCGTTGGTCGAATCGGCGACGATGGCGAGGACGCCTTCGTCGCCGATCTCGCGCAGCCGCTTCTCGTCGGTCGGCGCACCGAGCGCCGGCGTCGGATCGATCTTCCAGTCGCCAGTGTGGACGACCGTGCCGGCCGGCGAACGGATCGCCAGCGCCACCGGTTCGGGGATCGAGTGCGTGACGTTGATCGCCTCGATCTCGAAGGGACCGACGTTGAAGCGATCACCTGCCGCGAACAGCTCCACCGGAATCTTCGGAGCGCCCGGCTCCCCTTCCCGCTTGGCCGCCAGCAACGCCGCGGTGAAAGCGGTTGCGTAGACCGGAACCTTCAGCTTCGGCCAAAGATCGAGCAGAGCACCGTAGTGGTCCTCATGCGCATGGGTGATGACGATCCCCTTCAGCGCATTCTTCTGCTTTTCCAGAAACCGGATGTCGGGAAGAACGAGATCGACCCCAGGAAAGTCGGGACCGGCAAAAGAGACGCCGCAGTCGACCACGATCCACTGTCGATCATCATCCGGCCCATAGCCGTACATGGCGAGATTCATGCCGATCTCACCGATGCCGCCGAGCGGCACAAACATTAGCTTGTTCAAACTTCTATCTTCTTTCGTGTCTTTGCCCCGCCCGGTCATGATCGACCCACGCAGCTCATTCGAGTTTGTTTCAGTTACATTCGTCGTCGTTCGATTGCCGCCCTAAACGGCGGAGACCGGTGGCGCCATGCGCTCGTCGCTCTCCAGAAAAAACAGATCGCCGGCCGAAACCGCGGTGGTCTCGCCGTCATCACCGCGCAATATCAGCCGACCGCGCTCGTCGAGCGCCTCGAAGCGTCCCGTCAGCGCGCTATCGGCAAGATTGACCCGGCATGCCTGGCCGAGCCCCACGGCATGGGCAAGCCATTCGCGCCTGATCGCGGCAAATCCCTCGCCGCGCAGGAAGATCGCAAGGGCGCGTTCCACCTCGTCAGCGACGGCCGCGAAGATGGCATCAAGGTCGCAGCGCACGCCCTCCCGCGCCAGGCTGGTCACCTCGTACGGCGTGCCATCCGGCACATGGGCGACGTTGACCCCGCAGCCGATGACAACCGCCATCCTTCTATCCGGCAAACGCTCGCTTTCCAGGAGAATGCCGACCGCCTTGCGGCCCCTGACGAGGACGTCATTCGGCCATTTGACCGCAACCAGATCTTCGTCGGCGCCCGTGAGCTTGGCGAGAGCGTTCCGCACGCCAAGCGAGGCGACCAGCGGCAGGTTCGACAGATGCTCCAATGGCGCCGGGTCGATGACCAGCCAACTCGCATAGAGGTTTCCCGGCTCCGAGACCCACGCCCGGCCTCTGCGGCCGCGTCCCGCCATCTGCCGTTCAGCCGTGATCCACAAAGGCCCCGGATCGCCGGCGCGCGCGGCCTCCAACGCCACTGAATTCGTCGAGGCGACTTCGCCGAGGGCGAGGCGCCGTCGTGGTGCTTTCGTGCCCGTCGGCACCGTCAGAAAAACGTCCGCGCCGCGGCCTCGGCAGCGGTGAAGATCGGCCCCCCGATGAAAAGGTAGACGGGGAAGATGAACAGCGCCGCAGCCCACAGAACCAGCCGCAACTCCATGGCCATCGGCACGAACTCCGCCGATGGTTCATCGAACCACATCAACTTCACGATCCTCAGATAATAGTAAAGCCCGACGACGCTTGCCAGTACGCCGATGACCGCCAAGGCGTAAAGTTCCGCCTCGACCGCCGCCATGAACACGAAATATTTGGCGAAGAAACCGGCCAGTGGCGGCAAGCCGGCGAGCGACAGCATCAAGATCGTCAGGAACAGCGCCATCACCGGGTTGGTCTTCGACAGACCCGCCAGATCCTCGATTTCCTCGACCACCCCGTCCTTGCGCCGCATGGCGAGGATCACGGCAAAAGTGCCCAGCGTCATCGCCAGATAGATCGTCATGTAGATCAGGACGCCGCGGACGCCTTCGACATTGGCTGCCGCGAGCCCCACGAGGGCAAATCCCATATGGCCGATCGAGGAATAGGCCATCAGACGCTTGAAATTACGCTGGCCGATCGCCGCGAAGGCGCCGAACGCCATCGACGCGATCGAGATGAAGACGATGATCTGCTGCCAATCCACCTGCAACGGCTCGAAGCCCTGCACCGTGAAGCGGGTAATGAGCGCCATGGCCGCAACCTTCGGCGCACCGGCAAGGAAGGCGGTGATCGGGGTCGGCGCACCCTCGTAGACGTCGGGCGTCCACATGTGGAACGGTACCGCCGAAATCTTGAAGGCTAGGCCCGCGAGCACGAACACCAGGCCAACGACGAGGCCGAGGGAGCGTCCTTCGCTGGTGATCGCCGATGCGATCGCGCCGAACTCGATCTGGCCGGTAAAGCCGTAGACCATCGAAGCGCCGTACAGCAGCATGCCCGAGGACAACGCGCCAAGGACGAAATATTTCAGGCCAGCCTCGGTCGAACGGGCCGAATCCCGGTTGATCGCGGCGAGAACGTAGATCGCCAACGACTGCAGCTCGAGCCCGAGATAGAGCGTGATCAGGTCGCCGGCCGACACCATGACCATCATTCCGGTCGTCGACAGCACGATCAGCACCGGAAACTCGAACCGGTTGAACCGCTCGCTTTCGGCGAAGCCGACCGACATGATCACCGCGGCGGCCGAGCCGACGAGCACCAGAACCTTCATGAATCCGGCAAAGGGATCGAGCACGAAGGAGCCGCCAAAGGCTTCGCCGTAGGGCGTGACGAAGACGAGCCAGAGCCCGGCGATGATGATCAGCGCGACCGACAGGCCGGTCACCGTCTGGGCGCTGCGCTCACCGGCGAAGACGCCGATCATCAGAAGGACCATCGCGCCTCCCGCCATGATCAGTTCTGGACCGACGATCGGCAGACTCGAGGCGACCATTTGCGAATACATATGCGTCCGATCCCCGCTTTTACTGCGCCAGGGCGACCGATTGGGCCGCCTCCAGGGCTGCGGTGTAGGTATTGAGCATCGATTCGACCGATGCCGCCGTCACATTGAAGACCGGCATCGGATAGATGCCGAAGAAAATCACGAGAGCGACGAGCGGATAGAGCAGGATTTTCTCGCGCCGCGACAGGTCGAGGATCGCGCGCAGGCTCTCCTTCTCCAGCGCGCCGAAAATCACCCGCCGATAGAGCCACAACGCATAGGCCGCCGACAGGATGACGCCGGTGGCCGCAAAGATCGCCACCCAGCTGTTGACCTGGAACACCCCGACCAGAGTCAGGAACTCGCCGACGAAGCCGCTCGTCCCCGGCAGCCCGACATTGGCCATGGTGAAGATCAGCATCGCGGTGGCGTAATGCGGCATCCGGTTGACCAGACCGCCATAGGCGCTGATCTCACGGGTGTGCATGCGGTCATAGACGACACCCACGCAAAGGAACAGCGCCCCGGACACCAGCCCGTGCGAGAGCATCTGGAAGATCGCCCCCTCGACGCCCTGCTGGTTGGCCGCGAAGATACCCATCGTCACGAAGCCCATATGCGCGACTGACGAGTAGGCAATCAGCTTCTTGATGTCCTCCTGCATCAGCGCCACCAGCGAGGTGTAGATGATCGCGACAACCGACAGCGTAAAGACGAACGGCGCAAAATCGGCCGAGGCCAGCGGGAACATCGGTAGCGAAAAGCGCAGGAAGCCGTAGCCGCCAAGCTTCAAGAGGATGCCGGCCAGGATCACCGATCCCGCCGTCGGCGCCTCGACATGGGCGTCAGGCAGCCAGGTGTGGACCGGCCACATCGGCATCTTAACGGCGAAGCTGGCGAAGAAGGCGAACCAAAGCCAAGGCTGCATCGAGGCCGGGAAGCTGTGCTGCAGGAGTTCCGGTATCGAGCTGGTGCCGGCGTCCCAATACATCGCCATGATGGCGATCAGCATCAGCACCGAGCCGAGGAAGGTGTAGAGGAAGAACTTGTAGCTCGCGTAGATCCGCCGCTTGCCGCCCCACACGCCGATGATCAGGAACATCGGGATGAGGCCGCCTTCGAAGAAGACGTAGAAGAGCACGAGATCAAGCGCGCAGAAAACGCCGATCACCAGCGTCTCCAGCACCAGGAAGGCGATCATGTATTCCTTCACGCGGGTCTGCACCGCCTCGAAGCTCGCGAGGATGCAGATCGGCATGAGGAAGGTCGTCAGGATCACGAACAACATCGAGATGCCGTCGACACCCATGTGATAGGTAATCCCGCTGCCGAGCCAGTCCAGCCGCTCGACCATCTGGAAGTCGGGATTCGACGTGTCGAATTCGATCCAGATCCAGAGCGACACGACGAAGGTGAAGACCGTGGTCAGCAGCGCCACGGTGCGGATATTGCGGCCCGCCAGTTCGCTCTTGTCCTTGATGAACAGGATCAGCAGCGCGCCGACCAGCGGCAGGAAGGTGACGGTCGAAAGGATCGGCCAGTCGCTCATCAGTTCGCCCCCCCGAGCATCGTCCAGGTGACCAGCGCCGCGACGCCGATGAGCATCGCGAAGGCGTAGTGATAGAGGTAGCCGGTCTGCAGACGGACCACGCGATTGGTGACGTCAAGAACACGTGCCGAGACACCATCAGGCCCGAGCCCATCGATCACCTTGCCGTCGCCGGTCTTCCACAGGAAGCGTCCGAGCGCCTTCGCCGGGCGTACGAACAGGAAGTCGTAGAGCTCGTCGAAATACCATTTGTTCAAGAGGAACGTGTAGAGGCCGCGATGGCGCTCGGCCAGTCGATGCGGCAGTTCGGGCGAGCGGATGTAGAACAGCCAAGCGATGGCGAAGCCGATCGCCATCATGACCGCCGGCAGGAATGCGATGGCAAAGGGCACGTCGTGGATGTCGTGGAGAATTTCGTTCCCGGCGCCGGTAAACAGCGAAGCAAGCCAGAACTCCTCGTAGCCCTCTCCGATGAAAGCGCCCTCGAACAGGAGACCGGCGAACAGCGCGCCGGCGGCCAGCACGAATAGCGGCACCAGCATCACCATCGGCGATTCGTGGATATGATGCATGACGTCCGCGGAGGCACGCGGCTTGCCGTGAAACGTCATGAAAATCAGGCGCCAAGAATAGAAGCTGGTCAACAGTGCCGCCAGAACCGTCAGACCCCAGCCATAGGTCGCGAAGGCATTATCGCCAACGAAAGCCGCTTCGATGACGGCGTCCTTGGAGAAATAACCCGCCGTGAACGGAAAGCCGGTCAGCGCCAGCGTGCCGATCACCATCAACCAGTAAGTGACCGGGATATGCTTCTTGAGCCCACCCATGCGCCGCATGTCCTGCTCGTCGGAGACAGCGTGGATCACGGAGCCAGCGCCGAGGAACAAGAGCGCCTTGAAGAAGGCGTGGGTAAACAGGTGAAAGATCGCCACGCTGTAGGCGCCGACGCCGAGGGCGACGAACATGTAGCCGAGCTGCGAACACGTCGAATAGGCGATGACCCGCTTGATGTCGTTCTGGACCAGCCCGACCGTGGCGGCGAAGATCGCCGTCGTCGCGCCGATGAAAGTGACGAAGGTCAATGCGGTCTGGCTCAGCTCGAACAGTGGCGACATGCGGGCGACCAGAAAGACGCCAGCCGTGACCATCGTGGCGGCATGGATCAGCGCGGAGACCGGCGTCGGGCCTTCCATCGCGTCCGGCAGCCAGGTGTGGAGCCCGATCTGGGCCGATTTGCCCATGGCGCCCATGAACAAGAGCAGGCAGATGACGGTGAGCGCGCCGCCCATCGACAGCGAGTAGCCGGCGAAGCTGAGGACAGTGTCGCCGAGCGCGGGAGCAGCCTCGCCCGCCTCGCCGCCCATCTGGCCGGCGATATCGGCCGCGCCGGCGAAGATGGTGTCGAGATTGAGCGAGCCGAACAGCACGAAGATGCCAAAGATGCCGAGCACGAAGCCGAAATCGCCGACCCGGTTGACGATGAAGGCCTTCATCGCGGCCGCGTTGGCCGACGGCTTTTTGTACCAGAAGCCGATCAGGAGATACGAGGCCAGGCCGACGCCCTCCCAGCCGAAGAACATCTGCACGAGATTGTTCGACGTCACCAGCATCAGCATGGCGAAGGTGAACAGAGACAGATAGGCGAAGAAGCGCGGCCGATGCGGATCGTGATGCATGTAGCCGATCGAATAGACATGCACGAGCGAGGAGACCGTGTTGACGACGACCAGCATGACCAGGGTCAGGCGGTCGATCCGCAACGACCAGGCGACCTCGAGGCCGCCGGATTGCATCCATTGAAACAGCGTCAACCGCAGCGTCTCGCCTTCGCCGAAGCCGAAGGAAATGAAGGCGATCCACGACATGATCGCCGCGATGATCAAAAAGCCGGAGGTGATATATTCGGACGCCTTGGCGCCGATCGCGTTGCCGAAGAGGCCGGCGATCAGGAAGCCGGCGAGCGGCAGGATAACGATGGTCTGATACACGCCCGATCAGCCTTTCATCGTGTTGACGTCATCGACGGCGATGGAGCCGCGATTGCGGAAGAAGACGACGAGGATGGCGAGGCCGATCGCCGCTTCAGCGGCTGCGACGGTCAACACGAAGAGCGCGAAGACCTGCCCGACCAGATCGTTCAGAAACGCCGAGAACGCCACGAAATTCAGGTTCACCGCCAAGAGAATCAACTCGACCGACATCAGGATCGTGATGATGTTCTTGCGGTTCATGAAGATGCCGAAAACGCCCGTGACGAACAGGATCGCCGCGACCGTAAGGTAGTGTCCGAGACCGACTTCCATTGCGCTCATTTCCTCGTTCTCAGATGCCCTTGCCGCTCTCGACCTTGCGGATTTCGATCGCCGTCGCCGGGTTCCGCGCGACCTGCGCCGGAATCGACTGACGCCGGATGCCTTCCTTGTGGCGAAGGGTCAGAACGATCGCACCGATCATCGCGACGAACAGGATCAGCCCTGCAAGCTGGAAAAACAGAATGTAGCGGGTGTAGAGCACCGCCCCGAGCGCCTCGATGTTCGACATTTCGGTCAATGGCGGCGTCGGCATGGCCGTCGCGACGGACAGCTGCGGCTCGTAATAATTGCCGGTGACCGCGATGATCAGCTCGGCGAGCAGCACGATTCCGACGATCGCGCCAAACGGCGCGTACTGCAGCGCGCCACGCTTCAACTTGGCGAAGTCGACGTCGAGCATCATGACGACGAACAGGAAGAGCACGGCAACGGCACCCACATAGACGACGACGAGAATCAACGCCAGGAATTCGGCACCGGTCAGCAGGAACAACCCGGCGGCGCTCACAAAGGTCGTAATCAGAAACAGCACCGAATGGACCGGATTCTTGGAGAAAACGACCATCAGCGCCGCGCCGACTGCGATCAGCGCGAAGATGTAGAAAAACAGTGCCTGAAGGCCCAGCATCCTCGGGCTCCTTGTAGTGGTATCGGATGCGGCCTGACGGTCGTCGCCCTGCCACCTCGATCTTGTCAAATCAGGCGGAGATTCGCGCCCGGTCTGGCGATCCTCCGGCCGAAAAAATCCCTGCCCGCTTAGCGGTAAGGCGCGTCGAGCGCAATGTTGCGCGCGATCTCCCGCTCCCAGCGATCGCCGTTGGCGAGCAACCGCTCCTTGTCGTAGTAAAGCTCCTCGCGGGTCTCGGTCGCGAATTCGAAATTTGGGCCCTCGACGATGGCGTCGACCGGGCAGGCCTCCTGGCAGAAGCCGCAATAAATGCACTTCACCATGTCGATGTCGTAGCGCACCGTCCGGCGGGTGCCGTCATTGCGTCGCGGTCCGGCCTCGATGGTGATCGCCTGGGCTGGGCAGATCGCCTCGCAAAGCTTGCAGGCAATGCAGCGCTCCTGGCCGTTGGGATAGCGCCGCAAGGCGTGCTCACCACGAAAACGCGGACTCTGCGGCCCCTTCTCGAACGGGTAGTTCACCGTCGATTTCGCTGCGAAGAAATAGCGCATCGACAGGCCGAACGCCTTGATGAACTCGATAAGGAACAGGGATTTGACGGTCTGGGCGATGGCGTTCAAGAGACTCTAGCCTCCCAAGTTCGAGGCGATGACCGGGCCGGCGAACCAGCCGACAACCGGGAAGAGAACGAGCTGCGAAACGCGGGCAATGTTCAGCGCCGCCCCGGCTCCGACGCGCTCGGAAGGCCGGCGCCGAGCCATAGCGTCGATGACATAGCCAAGCACGAAGAAGTCCGCGAGGCCGATGGCGAGGCCGACCAGAGCACCGATGAGCGCCGGATCGGTCATGCGGCCGCGGCGCCCCAACCCATGAACTGCACGACGAAGGCGACGATCACCACCATTGCGAGCGAGATCGGCAGGAACACCTTCCAGCCAAGCCGCATCAGTTGGTCGTAGCGGTAGCGGGGCACGAAGGCCTTGACCATCGCGAACATGAAAAAGACCAGCGCGACCTTGGACAGGAACCAGATGACGCCCGGCACCCAGGTGAACGGCGCGAAGTTGAAGGGCGGTAGCCACCCGCCGAGAAAGAGGATCGTCGTCAGCGCGCACATCAGCGTAATCGCCGCGTACTCGCCGAGCATGAACATCATGTACGGGGTCGAGCCGTATTCGACCATGAAGCCGGCGACGAGTTCCGATTCGGCCTCCGGCAGGTCGAAGGGCGGCCGGTTGGTCTCGGCCAACGCAGAGATGAAGAACACCACGAACATCGGGAACAGGCCGAGCCAGTGCCAGTCGAGGAAGGTGTTCGGCAGGCCGGCCATGGTGCCGAGACCGGTCTGCTGGGCCAACACGATGTCGGTGAGATTGAGCGAGCCGACGGCCAAAAGCACGGTGACAATGACGAAGCCGATCGAGACCTCATAGGAGACCATCTGCGCGGCGGACCGCAGCGCGCCGAGGAAGGCGTATTTCGAGTTCGACGCCCAACCGCCCATGATGACGCCATAAACCTCCAGCGAGGAGATCGCGAAGACGTAGAGGATGCCGATATTGATGTCGGCGATCACCCAGCCTTCGGCGACCGGCACCACGGCGAAGGTGGCAAGCGCCAGCGTCACGGCGACCAGCGGCGCGAGCAGGAACACGACCTTGTCCGCGCTGGCCGGGATCACCGGTTCCTTCAGCACGAATTTCAACAGGTCGGCGAAGGACTGGAACAGCCCCCAAGGACCGACGACATTGGGTCCGCGGCGCATCTGGACCGCAGCCCAGATCTTGCGGTCCGCCAAAAGGATATAGGCGACCAGGACGAGCAGAACGACGAGGAACAGAAGGCTCTGCGCCAGAATGATCAGGCCCGGCCAGACATAGAGGGAGAAGAATTCAGCCACTGCCAGCCGTCCTTTATTCTGCCGCTTCGAGGTGCTCGGCGATTGCGAGCTGCGAGCACTCGGCCATCACCTTCGACGCGCGGGCGATCGGGTTGGTCAGGTAGAAGTCGCCGATATTCGACGCGAACATTCCAGTGCCCAGCGATTTCGCGCGATCGGCCAGTCCGGTGATGACCGCCGGGTCGGCCGACTCGATCCGATCCGACCGCATGAAGGCGTGCGACTGATACAGTTCGCGCCGCAGCGCCGCAAGCGAATCGAACGGCAGCGTTTTGCCGAGAACGGCGGACAGCGCCCGGATGATCGCCCAGTCCTCGCGCGCGTCGCCGGGCGGGAAGGATGCCCGGCTGCCAGTCTGCGCCCTGCCCTCGACATTGACCCAGGTCCCCGATTTCTCGGTGTAGGCCGCGCCCGGCAGGATCACGTCGGCGCGGTGCGCGCCCCGATCCCCATGGGTGCCGATGTAGACGACGAAGGGCCCGGCTGCGATCTCGATCTCGTCGGCACCGAGATTGAACAGCACGTCGACCTCGCCATCGCCCATCTGGGCTGTGGTCTTGCCGCTCTCACCCGGCACGAAGCCGATATCGAGGCCGCCGACCCGCGATGCCGCAGAATGCAGGACGTTGAAGCCGTTCCAGCCCTCGGTGATGGCTCCGATTTCGCGCGCCAGCGCGGCGATCGAGGCCAGCACATCCGCACCGTTCTCGCCGGCGAGCGCGCCCTGACCGACGATGATCATCGGGCGCTCGGAATTCTTCAGGGTGTCGAAGAAGCCGCGATTGGCAGCGCCCAGATCGGACAACGTTTCGGTTCCGGCGCCGAGATAGGTGGTTTCGTAGCGCAGATCGACATTCTCGCCGATCACGCCGATGGCGAAGCCGCCCATGCGCCAACGCTTGCGAATGCGCGCGTTAAGCACCGATGCCTCGAAGCGAGGATTGGCGCCGACGATCAGCAATGCATCGGCATTCTCGATGCCGGCGATCGTCGTGTTGAAGAGATAGGAGGCGCGGCCGTCGGCCGGATTAAGCTTGGCGCCGTCCTGGCGGCAGTCGAGATTGGTCGAGCCGAGCTCGCCGATCAGGCGCTTCAGCGCCCACATCTCCTCGACGGCGGCGAGATCGCCCGCGATCGCGCCGAGTCGCGCACCCTCGACGCCATCGACCTTGGCCTTGATCGCGGCGAAGGCCTCCTGCCAGCTCGCCGGACGCAGGCGGCCGTTCTCGCGCACATAGGGCTTGTCGAGACGCTGGGTCCGCAGGCCGTCCCAGACGAAGCGGGTCTTGTCGGAGATCCACTCCTCGTTGATCTCCTCGTTGATGCGCGGAAGAATCCGCATGACCTCGCGACCGCGCGTATCGACGCGGATCGCCGATCCGACGGCATCCATCACGTCGATCGTCTCGGTCTTGGTCAGCTCCCACGGCCGCGCCTGGAATGCGTAGGGCCGCGAGGTCAGCGCGCCGACCGGGCACAGATCGATGACGTTGCCCTGCAGCTCCGACGTCATCGCCTGCTCGAGGAAGGTGGTGATCTCGGCATCCTCGCCGCGGCCGATGAGGCCTAGCTCGGAAATGCCGGCGACCTCGGTGGTGAAGCGGACGCAGCGTGTGCAGTGGATGCAGCGCGTCATGATCGTCTTGACCAGCGGGCCGATATATTTGTCCTCGACCGCGCGCTTGTTCTCCCGATAGCGCGACGAATCGACACCAAAGGCCATGGCCTGGTCCTGCAGGTCGCATTCGCCGCCCTGATCGCAGATCGGGCAGTCCAGCGGATGGTTGATCAGCAAGAACTCCATCACGCCTTCGCGGGCCTTCTTGACCATCGGCGTGTTGGTGAAGACCTCCGGCAATTCGCCGTTTGGTCCCGGCCGCATATCGCGGACACCCATGGCGCAGGAGGCGGCGGGCTTCGGCGGTCCGCCCTTCACCTCGACGAGGCACATGCGGCAATTGCCGGCGATCGACAGCCGTTCATGGAAGCAGAAGCGCGGAATCTCGGCCCCCGCCTCCTCCGCCGCCTGCAGCAGCGTGTAGTGGTCTGGGACCTCGATCTCTTTGCCGTCGACTTTGAGTTTGGTCATGGACCTATCCTGCTTATTCCGCCGCTTCGAGCACGGGCCGGCGATCGGCGTCGGCATTGCGCGAGAACTCGTCGATCCGCCGCTCGATCTCGGCGCGGAAATGGCGCACCAGCCCCTGGATCGGCCAGGCCGCCGCGTCGCCAAGCGCGCAGATCGTATGGCCCTCGACCTGCTTGGTCACATCGAGCAGCATGTCGATTTCGCGCTTCTGGGCATTGCCGGTGACCATGCGCTCCATCACCCGCCACATCCAGCCGGTGCCCTCGCGGCAGGGCGTACACTGGCCGCAGCTCTCATGCTTGTAGAAATACGAGATGCGGGCGATCGCCTTCACGATGTCGGTGGAGCGATCCATGACGATCACCGCGGCGGTGCCGAGCGAGGTCTTGATGTCGCGTAGCCCGTCGAAATCCATCGGGGCGTCGATGATGTCCTCGCCCGGAACCAGCGGCACGGATGATCCGCCGGGGATAACCGCCAAGAGATTGTCCCAGCCGCCGCGAACGCCGCCGCAATGCTTCTCGATCAGTTCGCGGAAGGAGATGCCCATCGCCTCCTCCACCGTGCAAGGCCGTTCGACATGGCCGGAGATGCAGAAGAGCTTGGTGCCGGTGTTGTTCTGCCGGCCGATACCGGCGAACCAGCCACCGCCGCGCCTGAGGATGGTCGGCGCGACCGCGATCGACTCGACGTTGTTCACCGTGGTCGGGCAGCCATAGAGCCCGACATTGGCCGGGAAAGGCGGCTTGAGGCGCGGCTGGCCCTTCTTGCCTTCCAGGCTTTCCAGCAGCGCGGTTTCCTCACCGCAGATGTAGGCGCCGGCGCCGTGATGGACGATGATGTCGTAGTCCCAGTCGCATTTGTTGTTCTTGCCGAGCAGACCGGCCTCGTAGCACTCATCGATGGCCCGCTGGAGCGCTTGACGCTCGCGGATATACTCGCCGCGAACGTAGATGTAACAGGCGTGCGCGCCCATCGCGAAACCGGCGATGACGCACCCCTCGATCAGCGTGAACGGGTCGTTCCGCATGATCTCCCGGTCCTTGCAGGTCCCGGGCTCGGATTCGTCGGCGTTGATGACGAGATAATGCGGGCGCTCGCCGGGCTCCTTCGGCATGAACGACCATTTGAGACCGGTCGGGAAGCCGGCGCCGCCACGCCCGCGCAGGCCCGATTCCTTCATCTCGTTGATGATCCAGTCGCGACCCTTGCCGATGATGTCGGCCGTGCCGTCGAAATGCCCGCGCTTCATCGCGGCCTTCAGGTTTTTGTCCCTGAGGCCGTAAATGTTGGTGAAAATGCGGTCCTTGTCCTGAAGCATCTAGTGTCTCCTCGTCCGCATCATTCCCGGCCCGGAGCGCGCGCAGCCGCGGCCTGTAAGGCCTTGGCCTGAGCGGTCCAGCCGTCACGAACGGCGCGGCCACGGAAATTCAGATAATCGTCGACCCAGACAAGCTCGGACTCCCGCCATTTTGCGATCTGCCGGAGATGAAAGACACCGAGTTCGTTCAACTTGGCCTCGATCACCGGACCGATGCCCTTGATCTGCTTCAGATCGTCCGGCGTGCCCTCCGGCGCGCTCAGGAGACCTGCGGGCTTCTCGCCGGGTTGGCTCGCCTGCGCGGCAATTCCTGCGGCGGCCCCATCCATGGGCCCGGAACTGGTATCGGAGGTCGTCCGGCGCTGGCCCTCCAGCTTTGCGCCGCCGTCTTTTCCGGAGAGATCGATCGTCGCGTCTGTGGCGCCCGGCTCTTTGGACTTATCGCTCGGAGTCAGCGCGACGTCCGGGACCGTCGCCGCGCGGGCAGCGGCTTCCTTCTGGCGGAGCGTCCCGCCGGTCGGCGCCGTGGCTGCCGGCGTGTCAGCCGAAACCTGATCGGCTTCGGCGGCGTCTCGCTGGGCTTCTCCGGTCGCGCCGTCGACGGCTCCGCCGGTACGGCCCGAGCCCGGTCGATGGCCGTTGGCGACCAGATCGTCACTGACATGCTTCTCGGCCGATGGCGGCGTCTTGTCGCCGCTGGCTTTGCCCGGGGCCGCGATGGTCGGATCGGTTTCCGCAGCGTCCGTGTTCGGCCTGCCGGCATTGGAAGCGGCGGTGGAGATAGCCTGCCCACCCGCCTTACCGCGCGCCGGCGCGGATGCCTCGGACGCCCGAGGCTTATCAGCCGGCAAATCCTTGATCAGATCGTCGTAATCGCCAGTCAGGCTCGTCAGACCGCCGATCGGAGCCGACAGATGGCGTCCGTTCTGCGGTCCCGGCTCGACTTCCCCGCCGCGCCCCGCCTCGAAAAGATCGATGATCTCCTCAAGTCGCTCCGGTGTCAGATCCTCGAAAGTATCCTCGGAGACCATCACCATCGGCGCGTTGACGCAGGCGCCGAGGCACTCGACCTCTTCCCACGAAAGCGTTCCCGACTCGTTGGCATGGAAGGGTTCGGGATGGATCTTCGACCGGCAGACGGCCTTCAAATCTTCCGCGCCGCGCAACATGCAGGGGGTCGTACCGCAGACTTGGACATGCGCCCTTGTGCCGACCGGTTTCAATTGAAACTGCGTGTAGAAGGTCGCGACCTCGAGCACGCGGATCAAGGGCATCGCCAGCATGTCGGCGATATGGACGATCGCGGACTTGGTGACCCAGCCTTCTTGTTCCTGTGCGCGCATCAGAAGAGGAATCACTGCCGACTGCTGACGACCCTCCGGATATTTACGGATCGTCGCCTGTGCCCAAGCCGTGTTTTCGTCGGTGAAGGCGAAGCTCTTGGGCTGGATGGCATCTTCCGCGAGACGTCTGACAGACATCGGACCTCGACTCTAGAAGCGGTTCTACATGCGATATTGCGGTGCGTTCTATCACACGATCGGCAAAAGGCCAGTGACTTTAACCCGTATGATTCCGCTGTCGCCCGATTGTCCGGGCGGCGACGATTCAGATGTCCAGAAGTGGCTCGCCGCTGACAATCGGCGGTGCCTTGTGATCAGCGGTCGACCTCGCCAAAGACGATATCAAGCGAGCCGAGAATAGCCGAGACATCGGCGAGCATGTGTCCCCTGCACATCACGTCCATCGCCTGGAGGTGGGCGAAGCCCGGCGCCTTGATCTTGCAGCGATGCGGCTTGTTGCTCCCGTCCGCGACCAGATAGACGCCGAACTCGCCCTTCGGCGCCTCGACCGCGGCATAGACCTCACCCGCCGGCACGTGAAAGCCCTCGGTGTAGAGCTTGAAGTGATGGATCAGCGCTTCCATCGAGCGCTTCATCTGGCCACGCGACGGCGGAACGACTTTGCCTTCGGCCGACGAGACCGGACCGACGCGCTCGGGGCCCGACAGCAGCTCGATGCACTGCTTCATGATCTTCACCGATTCGCGCATCTCGACCATACGGATGAGATAGCGGTCGTAGCAGTCGCCGTTCTTGCCGATGGGGATGTCGAAATCCATCTCGTCGTAGCACTCGTAAGGCTGCGACTTGCGCAAATCCCAGGCCGCGCCCGAGCCGCGTACCATCACGCCGGAAAAGCCGAGCGCCCAAGCATCGTCGAGGCCGATGACGCCGATGTCGACATTGCGCTGCTTGAAGATGCGGTTGTCGGTCAGCAGGCCTTCGATGTCGTCGCAGACCTTCAGGAAAGGATCGCACCAGGCACCAATGTCGTCGACGAGCTGCTGCGGCAGGTCCTGGTGCACGCCGCCCGGCCGGAAATAGGCCGCATGCATGCGCGAGCCGGACGCGCGTTCATAGAACACCATCAGCTTCTCGCGCTCCTCGAAACCCCAGAGCGGCGGCGTCAGTGCGCCGACGTCCATGGCCTGGGTCGTCACGTTGAGAAGATGCGAGAGAATGCGGCCGATTTCGCTATAGAGCACCCGAATCAGCTGACCGCGCCGGGGCACACTGACCTCCGCCAGCCGCTCGATGGCGAGACAGAAGGCATGCTCCTGGTTCATCGGCGCGACGTAGTCGAGCCGGTCGAAATAGGGAATCGCCTGGAGATAGGTCTTGTGTTCGATCAGCTTCTCGGTGCCGCGATGCAAAAGCCCGATATGCGGATCGACCCGCTTCACCACCTCGCCGTCGAGTTCCAGCACCAGCCGGAGAACGCCGTGGGCGGCCGGGTGCTGCGGCCCGAAATTGATGTTGAAGTTGCGGACGTCGATCTCGGCCATGTCTAGCTATCCTGCCCGGCAGCGAAGGCTGCCACGACTTCCGCCCCGGTCATCTTACGCGTCGCGTCGGCGAAGCGGTAAGTCTCAGGCTTCTCGTCGATAAAGATTTCCTCGGTGAACGCAAAGCGCGATGCATCGTCGAAGCTCTGCATGGAAACGGCCACGTGACCGCCGTCCCGCAGTCGCCAGAGGAGACTCGATCCGCAGCTCTTGCAGAACAGACGCTCGGCCCAGTCCGACGAAACATAGACGCCGAATTGCGTCTCGTCCTCGATCGCCACATCCGTGCAAGGAACGGCCATAAAAACACCACCGCTCCACTTCTGGCACATGCGGCAATGACAGACATCCATTTCCATTTTTTGCAGAACCGCCGAGAATCGCGCCGCGCCGCACAGACATCCGCCGAGTAATGCCTCACTCATATCTTCGGCCTCAGCTCGGTTTAGCCTTCTCGTCGCCCGGCAAGACGTATTCCGTTCCCTCCCACGGAGAGAGGAAGTCGAAATTGCGAAACTCCTGCCTGAGTTCGACCGGCTCGTAGACTACCTGCTTCTTCTCCTCGTCGTAACGCACCTCGACGAAGCCCGTCAGCGGGAAGTCCTTGCGCAGCGGATGCCCCTCGAAGCCGTAATCCGTGAGAATGCGGCGAAGGTCGGGATGACCGGTGAACAGAATGCCGTAGAAATCATAGGCCTCGCGCTCGAACCAGTCGGACCCGGCGAAAACGTCGCAGATAGACGGGACGGGATCGTCCTCCCCGACCCGCACCTTTACCCGGATGCGCTGATTCTGCCGCGGCGACAGCAGATGGTAGACGACATCGAAACGCTTTTCCCGCTCCGGATAATCCACCCCGCAAATGTCCGTCAGATTGACGAACTGGGTCTGCGGATCGTCGCGCAGGAATGTCAGCACGCTCAAGATATCCCCGGGCGCGACGACCAGCGTCAGTTCGCCATACGCCATCTGGTGCTCGACGAGACTGTCGCCCAGCGTTTCGGCCACGTAGTCGGCCAAATCCTCGGTCGCGAATTCGCGCATCACAATCGTCAACCTCAGCGCTCGATGGTGCCGGTGCGGCGGATTTTCTTTTGCAGCAGAAGCACTCCGTAAAGCAGCGCCTCGGCGGTCGGCGGACAACCGGGAACGTAAATGTCCACCGGCACGATCCGGTCGCAGCCGCGGACCACGGAATAGGAGTAGTGGTAGTAGCCCCCGCCATTGGCGCAGGAGCCCATCGAGATGACATAACGCGGCTCCGGCATCTGGTCGTAGACCTTGCGCAGCGCGGGCGCCATCTTGTTGGTCAACGTGCCGGCGACGATCATCACATCGGACTGACGCGGCGAGGCGCGCGGCGCGAAGCCGAATCGTTCGGCGTCGTAGCGCGGCATCGACATCTGCATCATCTCGACGGCGCAGCAGGCGAGCCCGAAGGTCATCCACATCAGCGAGCCGGTCCGGGCCCACTGGATGAGATCATCGGTCGAGGTGACCAGAAAGCCCTTGTCGGCCAACTCATTGTTGATGTCGGTGACGAACGGGTCATGCGTGGGGGCGACGGCGCCCGCGCTCGCAACCCCGGTCGACGGCGCGTGCGCCACGAGCGGCCGGAAACCGTCACTCAATCCCATTCCAGGGCCCCCTTCTTCCACTCGTAAATGAAGCCAACCGTCAGCACCCCGAGGAAGACCATCATCGACCAGAAGCCGAACCAGCCAAGGGTTCCGAAGCTCGCGGCCCAGGGAAACAGGAACGCGACTTCCAGGTCGAAGATGATGAAAAGGATCGACACGAGGTAGAATCGCACGTCGAATTTCATTCGCGAATCATCGAAAGCGTCGAAGCCGCACTCGTAGGCGGAGAGCTTTTCGTCGTCAGGCGCCTTGAAGGCGAGCAAAAACGGCGACACCAGAAGCGCCAGACCGATGACGAGGGCGACACCGACGAAGATGACGATCGGCAGGTAGGATGCAAGCAACTCCGGCATCTCGATATTCCAATCCCTGACGGACAGCTTGAAAATCGCGACGGTCCTGACGACGACCGCCACCGCATGATGCCACCGCGGCACACGGCATCATGCCTCCCGATCGCTGTTCAATGCGGCGAAGAGACCGGGCGCTTCTTCGCATTGCGGCGAGGATTATCGCCTTCCTTCTGTCGAGGCAAGGCTTCTGGACCCGATGGTCGAGGACCGATCGCGATGCAACCGGCGATCAACGCTTGAGGCGTGGAAAGCGCGGGCGTGTGGCCTCTGGTGTTCACGCCCAGGCAGAAGCTAGATTGGCGATCGGGCCGGCGGTCGCGGTGCGCGGCTGGCCGAATGCGAGGTGCGTCGGCAAACTTCTGGCGCAGCAACGACGGAGAGAGCGATGACCCCCGGTGAGACGCCGCAATGGCAGTCGATGCGAAGCGCGCAACGCGATGGCAACCGCATTCTCGTGACGCTTCGGGCGAGCGAACAAGGCCCGGCGGAAGTCGACACGGTGCGCTGGACGACGCCCCGCAACGCCTCGGAAAAATGCTGGATCGCTACGGATTGCGATCCCCAGTTCCCGGTCACCTATCAGGACGACGAACTCTTGGCCTGGATGCCGATGCCGGCGCCGCCGTCTGGAAAAACCGCAAGCGATCCCGCTGTCGACTGGCCGGAGCCGGCCCTCGAAAGCGATTTTCAGGAGGAGGCCGGATCGGGGATTTGAGCGCCGAGGCGGCGCGAACCGCTGCGGCGAGCATAATGCCGATTTCCCATCAGGGGATTCGGCATCGATCTCGATTGTTCTGAATAAAAATGGCGCGAGTGACGGGACTCGAACCCGCGACCTCCGGCGTGACAGGCCGGCACTCTAACCGACTGAGCTACACCCGCGCTCGGCCGCTCGATGCGGCTTGTGAGGCGGTCGTTTACGGGCATCCCCCTATGCTGTCAAGCAGAACCGGGCAAAGTTTCTCGGGCAGTTCGCAGGAAGTTCGGGACGCTCGCGATACCGGTCATTGCCGCTGTTGCGGCCGTAGGCCACGAACAGATAAAATCGCCCCTTTTATCGGGCTTGTTTGCCTGTTCGCGCACACTGACCTGCTTGCCAGCGAGACCTCGAACGCTTAGACGAAGCATCGGCGGGCGATTAGCTCAGTTGGTAGAGCGCCTCGTTTACACCGAGGATGTCGGGAGTTCGAGTCTCTCATCGCCCACCATGGTTCCCGACGCGTCAAGACGCAGCCGTCCGATTCGGGCGTGGGCACCCTCAGCGCTTCGCCGTCGCGAGCCCCCTGCCTGCTCCGCCCGGGGGGATCGAGGATTGAGGCGAAGCCCGACCGCCACGCGATCACGGACTCGCCGCACGGCCGGCAGCGCTTTAGTCACATCCCGCGATTCCTGAATATCGGACTGGTCCGTCAACCGCACACGACGGCCCGAACGCATTTCGGCCGGGCGCTGACGCCCGGCCGACATTTGAGACATCTCGAGATGTAATCGTTAGCGGTTGTTGACGGCGTCCTTGAGACCCTTGCCGGCCGCGAATTTCGGCACGTTGCGCGCCGGGATGTCGACCTCGGCGCCAGTCGACGGGTTGCGCCCCTTCGATGCGGCGCGGTGGGACACGGAAAACGTCCCGAAGCCGACCAGACGAATATCATCGCCTTTGGCCATCGTCCCCTGAATAGCTTCGAAGACAGCGTCCACTGCGGAGCTAGCCTGCTGTTTAGACAGTTCAGACTTTTCCGCGACAGCAGAAACGAGCTCATTTTTGTTCATTAGGATACCCTCCTGATTCTTTGGCAATAACGACTCCGTGAGCACGGTGCGCGACCTTCGCGGATCGAAACGCCTTCGGCAACGGCAAGATGCCCGATTTCGCGGGCTTTGCAAAAAAAATGCCGCCAAAATTGGCGGCATTTTCAACAAATCTTAACGGTGCGCCTAGTGGGCAACAGCCGTGGCGCCGTCCTCGACGTCGGCGCGGCCCGTCATGGGCTCGTCGACCTCCGACCATTCGACCGGCGTCAACTCCCTGACGAGCGCGTGCTTCAGCACCTCGCCCATACGCGCCACCGGCACGATCTCGAGCTGATTCTTGACGTTGTCCGGGATCTCCGCGAGGTCTTTGGCGTTCTCCTCCGGTATCAAGACCTTCTTGATGCCGCCGCGCAGCGCCGCCAACAGCTTCTCCTTCAGGCCGCCGATCGGCAACACCCTGCCGCGCAGGGTGATTTCGCCGGTCATGGCGATATCCCTGCGAACCGGTATGCCGGTCATCACTGAGACGATGGCGGTCGCCATCGCCGTGCCAGCCGACGGGCCATCCTTCGGCGTAGCGCCTTCCGGCACGTGGACGTGGATGTCGCGCTTTTCGAACAAGGGCGGCTTGATGCCGTAATCCAGCGCCCGCGAACGGACATAGGAAGCGGCGGCGGAGATCGACTCCTTCATCACCTCCTTGAGGTTGCCGGTCACGGTCATCTTGCCCTTGCCGGGCATCATCACGCCCTCGATCGTCAGCAATTCGCCACCGGCCTCCGTCCAGGCAAGCCCCGTGACCACACCGACCTGATCCTCGAGTTCGGCTTCGCCGTAGCGATACCTCGGCACGCCGAGGAAGTCGCCGATATTGGCCGCGGTGACCTCCACCTTGGTGGCTTCGCCCTTGAGAATCTGCGTCACGGCCTTGCGGGCAAGCGTCATCAGCTCGCGCTCGAAATTACGAACGCCGGCCTCACGGGTGTAGCGCCTGGCGATCTCGTGCAGAGCGTCGGCGCTGACGGAGAATTCCTCCTCCTTCAACGCGTGATCGCGAATCGCCTTCGGCAACAGGTGCCGCCGGGCAATCTCGACCTTCTCGTCCTCGGTGTAGCCGGCGATCCGGATGACCTCCATACGATCCAGCAGGGGACCGGGAATATTCATCGTGTTCGCCGTGGTCACGAACATCGTCGAGGACAGGTCATATTCCACCTCGAGATAGTGATCCATGAAGGTCGAGTTCTGCTCCGGATCGAGCACCTCCAGAAGCGCCGACGACGGATCGCCGCGGAAATCGGTGCCCATCTTGTCGATTTCGTCGAAGAGGAACAGCGGATTGGTCTTCTTGGCCTTCTTCATCGACTGGATGACCTTGCCGGGCATCGAGCCGATATAGGTGCGCCGATGACCGCGAATCTCGGCCTCGTCGCGTACGCCGCCGAGCGCCATGCGCACATATTCGCGCCCGGTCGCCTTGGCGATGGACTTCGCGAGCGAGGTCTTGCCGACGCCCGGAGGGCCGACCAGGCAGAGGATCGGGCCCTTCAGCTTCGACTGCCGGCTTTGCACAGCGAGATACTCGACGATCCGCTCCTTGACCTTTTCGAGTCCATAATGATCGCCGTCGAGGATTTCCTCGGCCTTCTTCAGGTCGATCTTGGCCCGCGACTTGATGCCCCACGGAAGACCGAGCAGCCAGTCGAGATAATTGCGCACCACGGTCGACTCGGCAGACATCGGCGACATCTGCTTGAGCTTCTTCATCTCGGCGTTGGCTTTTTCGCGCGCCTCCTTGGAGAGCTTGGTCTTCTTGATCCGCTCCTCCAGTTCGGCCATCTCGTCGCGGCCTTCCTCGCCGTCGCCGAGCTCCTTCTGGATCGCCTTCATCTGCTCGTTGAGGTAATATTCGCGCTGGGTCTTCTCCATCTGACGCTTGACGCGCGAGCGGATGCGTTTTTCGACCTGCAGCACCGAAATTTCCGATTCCATGAAGCCGAGCGCTTTTTCCAGCCGCTCGCGCACGCTGACCAGGGTCAGCATGTCCTGCTTTTCGGAAATCTTGATCGCCAGATGCGACGCCACCGTATCGGCGAGCTTCGAGTAATCCTCGATCTGGCCGGCCGCTCCGACGACCTCGGGCGAGATTTTCTTGTTCAGTTTGACGTAGTTCTCGAACTCCGACACGACCGAACGCGCCAGCGCCTCGATCTCGACGGGGTCCTCCTCAGCCTCCTCGATGATGCGCGCGGAGGCCTCGTGCCACTCGGTGCGGGGAGTAAAGGTGTCGATGTGCGCGCGGCCGATGCCCTCGACGAGAACCTTGACCGTCCCGTCCGGCAGCTTCAGCAGTTGCAGGACGTTGGCGACGGTGCCGACGTCATAGATTGCGTCGGGCGCCGGATCTTCGTCGCTGGCATTCTTCTGCGTCGCAAGCAGGATCTGCTTGTCGGCGCCCATCACCTCTTCAAGCGCCTTGATCGATTTTTCCCGACCGACGAACAGCGGAACGATCATGTGCGGGAACACGACGATATCGCGCAACGGCAGGACCGGATACAAAGCCTCTCCGGCTCCTTGGCGTTCTGGCGTCTGGGTCATGAGATTCCTTTCCACGGCATATGCCGTCTACGGCCGTCCGCTTCGAGCCTTGTTCAAGCACTCGGTGCCGACGCCTTCATCGATCGTCAATGTGGGCGTCAATGTCCGGCAATTCAAGCGATTCGGACTGCAACCGAGCCGCAATGCGGTTGCCCGACATTCCCGCCCGATAACAAAAAGCCCGCCCCGGCGGGAAGCCGGGACGGGCTCTGATGCCGTCCGTCAATTCCCCGAAAATCGAGACTGTTACGCGCTGACGTTTTCCTTCTCGCCGTTACGCTCGGCGTAGATATAGAGCGGACGCGCGTTGCCATCGATCACGTCCTCGGAGATCACGACCTCCTGCACGCCTTCCAGCGTCGGCAGATCGAACATCGTGTCGAGCAGCATTGCCTCCATGATCGAGCGCAGTCCGCGCGCGCCGGTCTTGCGCTCGATCGCCTTGCGGGCAATCGCCTTCAGCGCGTCCTCATGGAACGACAGCTCGACGTTCTCCATCTCGAACAAGCGTTGGTACTGCTTGACCAGAGCGTTCTTCGGCTGTTCCAGAATCTGGACGAGGGCAACCTCATCGAGGTCCTCCAGCGTGGCCAGAACCGGCAGACGGCCGACGAATTCCGGGATCAGACCGAATTTCAGCAGATCCTCGGGCTCCACCTGGCGGAACACGTCGCCGGTGCGCCGCTCGTCCGGCGCGGCGACATTCGCGGCAAAGCCGATGGAGGTCTTGCGGCCGCGATCGGAGATGATCTTGTCGAGGCCGGCAAAGGCGCCACCGCAGATGAACAGAATGTTCGCCGTATCGACCTGCAGGAATTCCTGCTGAGGATGCTTGCGTCCGCCCTGCGGCGGCACGGAAGCCACCGTGCCCTCCATGATCTTCAACAGCGCCTGCTGCACGCCCTCGCCCGACACATCGCGGGTGATCGAGGGGTTGTCGGACTTGCGGCTGATCTTGTCGATCTCGTCGATATAGACGATGCCGCGCTGCGCCCGCTCGACATTATAGTCGGCCGACTGCAGCAGCTTCAGGATGATGTTCTCGACATCCTCGCCGACATAACCGGCTTCGGTCAGCGTCGTTGCGTCGGCCATCGTGAACGGCACGTCGATGATGCGGGCCAGAGTCTGGGCCAGCAACGTCTTGCCGCAGCCGGTCGGACCGATCAGCAGGATGTTCGACTTGGCCAACTCGACGTCGTTGTTCTTGGCCGCGTGGGCCAGGCGCTTGTAGTGGTTGTGTACCGCGACCGACAGGACCTTCTTGGCGAAAGCCTGACCGATGACGTAGTCGTCCAGGACCGCGATGATCTCCTGAGGAGTCGGCACGCCCTCGCGGGACTTCACCATGGAGGATTTGTTTTCCTCCCGGATGATGTCCATGCACAATTCGACGCATTCGTCGCAAATGAATACCGTCGGCCCGGCGATCAGCTTACGGACTTCGTGCTGGCTCTTTCCGCAGAAAGAGCAATAGAGCGTGTTCTTGGAATCGCCGCCGCTCGTTTTGCTCATTCGTCTTTCCTTCCGATCCGGTCCCCTCCAGGGATCCGTTTCTTGATATCTCCGCCGAGCGTAAACCCAATAAGGCCTGTCGGCAAAGCGACTTCGGCCCTCACGGGTCGCGGAAGAGGCGTCCTACGCACCTATGCACATCATCCGACATAACGTCGATTGCTTGAGCAGCGCTTAACGCGGCGCCTCCCACTATCGGCCGCCGACTGTGGCCGCGACGTGGCAAATGCTATGCGCTACTTAGTTACATCGGCTTCAAGCGAGGCCCGCGACGAATACACCGTGTCGATCAGGCCGAATTCCTTGGCTTCTTCTGCCGTCATGAAATGGTCACGGTCGAGGGTGCGGTCAATGGTCTCGTAATCCTGGCCGGTATGCTCGACGTAGACCTCGTTGAGACGGCGCTTCAGCTTGATGATGTCCTGCGCATGACGCTCGATGTCGGAGGCCTGCCCGGAGAAGCCGCCTGAGGGCTGATGCACCATGATGCGCGCGTTCGGCGTCGCGAACCGCATATCTTTCTGACCGGCGCAAAGCAGCAACGAGCCCATCGAGGCCGCCTGGCCGATGCACAGCGTCGAGACCGCCGGCCGGATGAACTGCATGGTGTCGTAGATCGCCATGCCGCTGGTGACGACGCCGCCCGGCGAGTTAATGTAGAGCGCGATCTCCTTTTTCGGGTTCTCGGCCTCGAGGAACAGCAGCTGGGCGCAAACCAGCGTCGCCATCGAATCCTCGATCGGACCGGTGATGAAGATCACCCGCTCCTTAAGGAGACGCGAGAAGATGTCATAGGCGCGCTCGCCGCGATTGGTCTGCTCGACGACCATCGGGACGAGATTCATCGCGGTTTCCAAGGGGTGCTTCATCAGTCGTCGTCTCGCTGCTTGCTCGGGTGGAGCGGTACCGGACGGCCCCGCCTGTGAGAATCGATGCTCGTTTCTGACGCCGTAGATAGGGCTTGGCAAAGGGCCTATGCAAGCCATCCGCCAACGGCATTATCGCAGTTCGGTCCGTCGATGCCGCGGATATGACCGAATTCCGCCTCGCCACCGCCCTTGCCGGCGTCAGCCGCGGTCTCCGCCGGCGCTATCAATGTCGCCGCCGCTGGGGGGAATTGGCCGCCCGGTCGCGTCGGTGGAGCCGTAGTCCGAGCCGCTTGTTTCGCGCGTCGCCCGCGTCGCCTCGCTCGGCGTGGCGGCCTCGTCGATCACGCGGCCCTGCGGCACCGTAGAATCCTCCTCCGCAATACGAACGGGCGGAGCCTTGCCACCCCGGTCCTCGCCGAACCAGACCGTCATGTGCGGGAACGGAATTTCAATGCCGCGTTCGTCGGCAAGGCGCTTCACGATCTCGCGATAGGCGCGGCCGACGCCCCATTGGGTGCTGGGCTTGGTCATGACACGGGCACGCACGACGACAGCTGAATCGCCCAATTCCTGCACGCCCCACATATCGAGATCACTGATCAGGTTGGGACCGACCGAACTTTGCTTCAGCTCCTCGAAGGCGTCGTGCATCATCTGTTTCACGTCCTCGACATTCTCTCGATAAGCCACCCCGATATCGGCAACATAGTAAGCGAAGTCCTTGGAGTAGTTGGCGACCTGATCGACCGACGAGAACGGGATCAGATACCATGTTCCGTCGACCGAGCGCAGTCCGACCGAGCGCACGGTCAGTTGTTCGACGACGCCTGAGACGCCGTTGAGTTCGACGATATCGCCCTCGTTCATGGCATTCTGGATCTGGATGAAGGCGCCGGTGATGATGTCCTGAACGAACTTCTGGGCACCGAAACCGATCGCCAAACCGACGACGCCGGCACCGGCGAGAAGCGGCGCGATATCAATGCCGACCTGCGACAGGACCAGCATCGACACGATCACCACCATGGTGATGGTGAAGGCGTTGCGAAACAGCGACAGGAGGGTGCGTTCGCGTGCCGTCGGAACGGTGCCGAAATTCGGGTTCATCCGATATTCGATCCAGGACGAGATGCCGATATAGATCGCCACGCCAACGGCAAGGATCACACCAGCGCCGATGAGGCTGCCGACGAAGCGTTGGCCTGCCAGTCGACCAAATTCATCGGAGAAGCTGAACAGATTCCACGCTTGCAGGATCGCGCCGAGCACGACGAGCATCACCAGGACTCGAAAGACGGTGAGCATTTTCGGAATGAATGAGTTCACCCGTCTTTCCAGAAGCGGAATCCGCTCTTTCCAGTCATCGGGGATCGGAACGCCTTTGGCGATCCACCGGGACAGAATCGAGACGACGAGACCACCCAAGGCCATCGCCGCGATTGACTCGAGTATCGAGACGACGACGAAGGTCAAGCCGATCTCGGGACTCTGCAGCCACACCGCGAACAGCGTCAGCACGAACCCGATTGCGAGCGCCCACCAGATCTGGCCGACAAACGCATTGAAGCGGGCGCCAAGGCTCTTGTCGCCGTGTTGCCTGGCGCGCTTCAGACGCTCGCGTACGACGCCGCGGTTCTTCAGAATGAGCCAGACTGCCAGAATCAGCGACAGCACCACGCCGATAAGGCGCGTCGCGTCGGCCGCCGCAGCCCCGGAAGACCGCTGCATGATCGGGGCTACGAAGAGGAAGGTGTAGCCCAGGATCGAGATCAGCCGCGAAATCCAGAAATACCAATAACTTGCCTGACGGTCCGAGAACGGGGTCAGGCGAAGCCTGGGATAGGTCGGCGCGACGAAGGTCCCGAGGGTGACCTTGATCATCTCGATCAGCAAGAAGCCGTTGAGGAACAAAGCCTGATTGATGCCGGGCCGACCGCCGAAGAAAATCGTCGCGGCCACATAGCCGCCCGCCCAGCTGACAATGATCGACGCAGCGTCGACGAGGGCCGAAACGACCAGCAGCATCAGCTTGCGCAGCGGGCCTGAATGCTCGGCGCGCTCGGCCATTCGGCGGAAAATTGGTGCCTTTACAAGCCGACTTGCGGCCAGCACCAGGAACACCACGATGGCGACGAGCGCGACCGGCAGTATCGTCGCAAGGACGTTCGGCAGGTCGATGCTGCCGACGCCGGCCAGCATATCGAGCGCGGAGGCGGTATTCGTTCGCAGCGTTTCCCAAGTTTCCGACAGGCCGCCGATCAGTGCGCGCGTGGAGTCGGCGATCTCGCCGGGCAGCGTCCGCACAACCTCCGCGCCCGTTGGGACGATGGCGGCATCCCCACCGTCCTCGCCCTCGCCTCCCGGCGCCTTGTAGGCGGCGGCTTTCAGCGATTCGACGAGTTTGGCACGGGTCTCGTCATTCTCCAGGATCTTGATCAGATCATCGAGATTGGCGGTATCGCCGCCCTGCCCGCCAGTATCGTTGGCGGCTGACGAGGTGCTCGGAAGGCCGGGAATCTGGGCCGCGCTCGTTCCCCCCCAAACGAGAATGCCGATGAACAATGCGATGATGCCGGTCGTCGTAAATCGCTGCATGCCGGATATAGCCTAAGTCCTTTGGCGCGAGCCGCCGCCTTCCAATCTCGGCGCCGGTCTATCACCCGTGGCTTTGACGAGACTGGGGCCACCAAAACCGGCAACGCGACGCAAAAAGGGGCCGACTTTCGCCGGCCCCCGTGACATTTCGCCTCACCAGAGGGTGCGCATCAGGAGGCGAGAGCCGCTTCCTTGTCGTCCTCGTCCTCGGCCATCAGCTCTTCCTTGCTGACCGTCTTGTCGGTGACGTCGACCTCGGCGAGGAGGTGATCGACGACCTTCTCCTCATAGAGCGGCGCCCTGAGGCTCGCCACCGCGTCCGGAGTTTTCTGGAAGTACTCGTAGACCTCCTTCTCCTGCCCGGGATAGCGACGGACTTGCTCGAACATCGCGCGTTGCAGCTCCTCGTCGGTAATCTGCACGCCGGCCTTTTCGCCGATCTCCGAGAGAACCAGGCCAAGCCGGACGCGACGTTCGGCCAAGCGACGATACTCGGCCTTGGCGTCCTCCTCGGTCGTGTCCTCGTCCTCGAAGCTCTTGCCGTTCTGCTTCAGCTCGTTTTCGACCTGGGTCCAGATATTGGTGAACTCGGCTTCGACGAGCTTCTCCGGCAGGGCGAAATCATAGGTTTCGTCGAGAGCATCGAGCAGCTGGCGCTTGACCTTCTGGCGTGTGGCCAGGCCGTACTGGCTTTCGATCTGCTCGCGCACGACCGTCCGCAGGCGCTCGAGCGATTCGACCCCCAACTTCTTGGCCATATCGTCGTCGATCGCCGTCTCGACCGGCGCCGAGACTTCCTTGACGGTCACGTCGAAGGTGGCAGCCTTGCCCGCGAGATGAGCCGCGCCGTAATCCTCGGGGAAGGTCAGCTCGACGGTCTTCGCGTCGCCCGCCTTGAGGCCGACAAGCTGCTCCTCGAAACCGGGAATGAACTGGTTGGAGCCGAGCACCAGATTGGAATCGGTGGCCGCGCCGCCATCAAACGCTTCGCCGTCGATCTTGCCGACGAAGTCCATGGTGACGCGATCGCCGTCCTTGGCCTTGCCCTTTTTGGGCTCGTAGGTTCGGGCATTCTCCGCGATCCGCTTGACCTGCTCGTCGATCTCCTCGTCGGAAACCTCGACGATCGGTCGCTCGATCTTGATGCCCGTGGTCTCCTTGAGCTCGATTGCCGGGAGCGTCTCGTAGGCGAGCGTGAACTTGAAGTCCGACTCGCCGCGAAGAACCTTCTCAGCCTCGCCCTCGTCCTCGGTCATCCCGATCTCGGGCTGCATGGCGGAGCGCTCGTTACGCTCGGCAATGACCGTGCGAGGCGTGTCCGTGAGGATCTGGTTGACGATCTCGGCCATCATCGACTTGCCGTACATCTTGCGAAGATGTGCGACGGGAACCTTGCCCGGCCGGAAACCCTTCAGCCGCACCTGGTCCTTGGCCTCATAGAGCCGTGTCTGGAGGCGCGCTTCAAGATCCGAGGCGGGCACGACGATCTCGATCTCGCGCTTCAGTCCCTCGGCCTTGGTCTCCGTTACCTGCATTCTCGATACCTTCTTGATCTTGCCAGGGCCGACCTGTGCCGACCGAGCCCGTTATGAATTCCGTGAAAGCGCCCGAATGGTGCGGGTGGAGGGACTTGAACCCCCATGCCTCTCGGCGCTTGGACCTAAACCAAGTGCGTCTGCCAATTCCGCCACACCCGCATGGTGCGCCGAACAATGGGCGACGCGAGGCGCGCGCCTCTATATCACCGGCATTCCGGCCACGAAAGGGCAAATTTGGCCTGAATTCGCCGCGCTGCACTTGCGGGACGAAGGCGGGGCTGGTCGACGCCGATCGCGGGCCGACCGCGCCTCAGGCCTCACACGATGCTTAACCGCAGCTTAACGCGACGCGCCTGCAGCATGCCCCTCAGATCCAGAACGCATAAACCTATTCACTAACATGTTGATTTTTCTTATTTTTCACCAATTTTTTGCTGCATTGCACAAATTGCAAAGCTGCCATGCGTTTAGACGTCTGGCAACCTTCGATCCGGCCCCCTAACTTCCTGGTCAACGAGGCGACGCTGACGGATCAGCCGGGCCGCTTCAATCGATTAAAGTTAGACAATCAGGTGAAGACCATGAACATCGTCCGCTCTTACAACAACTGGCGCCGCTACCGCGAGACGGTCAACGAGCTGAGCCGCCTGTCGCAGCGCGAACTGTCCGACCTCGGCATCGCCCGCGGCGACATCAGCAGCATCGCCCGCCGCGCGGTCGGCTGAACGGCCACCCAACCCATTCGATTTCGCGACGGCCCATCCTCCTCCCAGGGCCCGAGCGGATCAAGGTTCACCTATCTTCCTCCCAGAATGGGGTGGACCTTCCCAAGACGCCCGCCGGGTCCTCCCCCCGGCGGGCGCCCAAGAGATCAGAGCTTCGCCGTGGGTTGTTCCTCCCAGACCCCCAAGGCGGAAAAGTGCCCGCGCATCCTCCTCCCAGCGCGGGCATCTCTCGGTCGGCCGTCGGGTCCTCCCCCCGGCGGCCGATGAGAGAAGCAAGAGTTTCGCTGACGGCCCACCTCCTCCCGGGCCGAATGCGGATTGTAGCCTGCGCATCCTCCTCCCAGCGCAGGTACGTTTGAAACCCGTCGGGTCCTCCCCCCGGCGGGTTTCGTCGTTTCTGCGCATGGCGCTTCATCCGGCCCTTTCGGGACGGCGCACCGGCTGCTAAATCTTCTCCATGTCGAACAAACCTATTCATGTCGTCGGCGGCGGGCTCGCCGGCTCCGAGGCCGCGTGGCAGATCGCCGAGCGCGGTATCCCGGTTGTGCTGCACGAAATGCGACCCCTGCGCGGGACCGACGCGCACCAGACCGATTCGCTGGCGGAACTGGTGTGCTCGAACTCGTTTCGCTCGGACGATAGCGAGACCAACGCCGTCGGCGTCCTGCACGCGGAAATGCGGCTGGCGAACTCGCTGATCATGCGCGCGGCTGACGCGCATCAGGTGCCGGCCGGAAGCGCGCTCGCCGTTGACCGCGAAGGGTTCGCGGAAGCCGTCACCGCAACGATCGACGATCATCCGCTGATCCGGATCGAACGCGGCGAGGTCGAAGGCTTGCCGCCCGAAGAATGGGGTCCGAGCATCGTCGCCACCGGTCCGTTGACGGCGCCCGCCCTGGCGGAGTCCATTCGTGCCGCCACGGGATCCGATGCGCTGGCCTTCTTCGATGCGATCGCACCGATCGTCCATTTCGATTCGATCGACATGGACAAAGCGTGGTTTCAATCGCGCTACGACAAGGTCGGCCCCGGCGGCACCGGCAAGGATTACATCAACTGCCCGCTCGACAAGGAAACCTACGAGCGCTTCGTCGCGGCGCTGGTCGAGGGCGACCGCACCGAGTTCAAGGAGTGGGAGGGCACGCCCTATTTCGACGGCTGTCTGCCGATCGAGGTGATGGCGGAGCGCGGTCCCGAGACACTTCGGCACGGACCGATGAAGCCGATGGGTCTGACCAACGCCCATCAGCCTGACATCAAAGCGTACGCCGTCGTTCAATTGCGCCAGGACAACGCCCTCGGCACGCTCTACAACATCGTCGGTTTCCAGACGAAATTGAAATACGGCGCCCAGGCCGACATCTTCCGGATGATTCCGGGGCTCGAAAACGCCGAGTTTGCCCGACTGGGGGGCCTGCACCGCAATACCTATCTCAACTCGCCGGTACTGCTCGACGCGACGCTGCGCCTCAAGGCATTGCCGCATGTGCGCTTTGCCGGCCAGATCACCGGCTGCGAGGGTTACGTCGAGTCCGCGGCCGTCGGCCTGATGACCGGGCGTTTCGCAGCCGCCGAACGTCTCGGCGAGACATTGAGCCCACCGCCTCAGACCACGGCGATGGGCGCGCTCATCGCTCACATCACCGGCGGACATCTCGCCCATGAGGAAGACGGCGGCAAGCGCTCGTTCCAGCCGATGAACGTCAATTTCGGCCTGTTCCCGCCGCTCGACCCCGGCACGATCCAGAAGCCGGAAGGGCAGAAGCGATTTCGCGGCAAGGAAAAGACAATCGCCAAGAAGAAGGCGATGTCAGCGCGCGCCCTCGCCGACTATGCCGCGTGGCTTGGGCTCGATGCGGTCGCCACCGCCGCCGAGTGAGGTTTCCGGCGCGGCGCCATCAGGCGCTTCTGCCGCTTCCGCCGGCCAGTCGGCGGAGCGGTAGTAGAGCGCCAGGGTCGCCGAGAGGATCGCCCCGGTGTCTCCGGACAGCGACAATTGGCGCAGCGCCATCCGGATCCGACGCCCTCTTGCGCTCGTGACATCGACGACCACCGGCGCCAACCGATCGGGGTCGGTAGCAAAGACGGTTTCGGGCAGAGCGGCGATTGCATCCGCCAGATCGACGCGATCCGCGACGGCACCGATCCGGATCGTGAGAGCCGTGCCCGAGACTGCGAGCGCTATGTCGCCAGGTCGCGCCGGTATCACGCGTCCTCCTCCGCCGTCGTCCTCGGCTGCGGCAACAGCTCTTTCCGACAACGCACGATCGAATCCGGCGAGATCGACGGCGGTCCCGGCGTTGGCGGTAAAGCTGCGAAACTCGCTCAGTTGCGACGGAGCAGCCAAGCCCAACTCCGCGAAGACCATATCAATCTCCGTGCCGGGGCTGCCGCGCTTTGCCTCGGCGTAGTGCGCCGCTGCCTCGGGATCGAGATAAGGCAGGATTCGGTCGAGTTCTCCGGCCTCTTCCAGAGCATAAAGACGCGAGCGCAGCCGGGCCTGTGCATTCGCCGGGCGATCGGCTGCGGGGATTCCGGACCCGACCATTTCGTCGCTCCAGCCGAATTCGGTCACGATCAGGCTGGTCTGGCTTCGCCCTACCGTGCTCGCCGCGCCCCAGGGCCCGAACGACGACAGTGCCAGTAGCACGATCGGAACCGCGGCCATCCAACGGATATCGCCGCGAGCGCGTGGCACGGCCTCCAGCACGATCACGATCACTGCTGCGACCGCGGCCAGGGCCAGATAGTAGCGCTCCAGCGTCACGCCCTCGGCCGCGACCCGCAGCGAGACTGCGTAAAAGAGGAGCGCGAGTGGGACGAGCAAGACGAACGCCCAGATTCGCGCCAGAAGCCGCGTGGGCCACGCCCCGCCTGCGATGAAGGGATCGCTGGCGACCCGCAACGACAGCAGCAGGAACGCAAACAAGCTCACGATCCAGCCGATCTCGTTTTTCGGCACCTCGATCGTAACGAGGATCTTGGCGGCATAGAGATGCAACACGATCGCCGTGGCTAATACCAGCGGCGCCGCCACCCAGTCGATCAGGATGCGCACACCAGAAATCAACCGGTCGTCGCCCGTGACCGGCATTGCGTCATCGAAATCCCGCGGGATGCGCCCAAGAGAAAACAGCGGTCCAACCAGGGCAAAGGCAGTGACATAGATGTGCTCGTAGGCGTCATCCGGCAGTCCGACATCGAGCAGGAACCGGATCATTTCCAGAATTGCGGACAGGCCGAGCACAAAAAGCAGCACCGACAGAAACGCCAGCGTGACTCCGGCGACGGTCCACAGGGTAAAGACCCAGAAGTGGCGCGTGTCGTGGCGTCCGAGATAAGGCGCCAGCGGAACGGCAAGGGTCGCCGCCAGGATCAAGGGCGGCGCGGTGACACCAAGCTCCGGCCCAAACCAGATCACAAGTCCGACGAACGATGCGGTCGCGATCGGGGAGACCAGCCGAATCGATACGGGTGAGCGCCGTGCCTCGGCGAAGATCGCCGCGACGACAGAACTCGCCGCAGCCCCGTAAAGCGCGACGACGAGCCAGACGAAATCGGCCTCGTTCGGCAGATAGACATTCCGAACGGCGAGGTTGGAGATGATTGCGATCGCGACAACCAGCAGCGTTGCAACAGGAAAGCGGATGGCTGCCGAGCCGGCCCCTTCCGCAAGCGATTGTGTCAATCGGCCGAACCGGCTTGGGACGCGTTTCAATCTGCCGATCATGACGATCCCCGTTGCGTCCGGTCGGCCGTTTCCCCACTCTCACGGAGCGGACAGCCGTCTCACCCGATCAAATACGCATGGTCCGCCAGCAGAGGAAGGTCTTTCTCAGCGGCCCGATCTCGACGGGTTTATCGAGCGTCGCAATCCCTGTCTGCTCGATCCGGTCGAGGTATGAGGCCGCCAGTGCCGCCGGCAGGAACGAGGGACGAAGCGCCCGCGGGATGTGCGTCAGGTCTCGCCGCCAGGCGCGATCGTGTTCACGGCCGAAGGCGACCATTGCGGCCAGGGCGCGGCACGATGGCTCGTCCTCGCCCCTGACGAGATCGTCGACCGTACATCCGGCCGCCGCCAGCAGATCGGCCGGAAAATAAACCTGTCCCCGCGCACGATGCATTGGCAGCGACCGCAGGACGCCCACAACCATCTGAGCGACGCCGGCATGGCCAGCGGCCTCGGTGAAATTCTCTGCCTGATCCCGTGACAGGATCATCGCCGCCAGCATGATCAGCGTCGACGCGGTTTCCCCCGCATAGGCCTCGAACGCCTCGCGCGATGGCATCGGATCGTCATAGAGATCGAAAATCCGGGCCTCGAGCAGGCGATCGAAGGCGGACCGGGGCAATTGGTAGCGTTCGATCGTCTCCGACAGGGCCGCCGCGACCGGGTGTGCGGCTGCACCCTCGCCGACTCCCGACAAAACATCTCGCCACCATTGCAGCCGAATCTCGCCCGGCATTGGCTGGCTGACCTTATTGCGAATCCCTGCGGTCTCGACATCGAAAGCATAGAGCGCCGCGAGGTCCGGTCGCCTGTCCGCCGGAGCAAAGGCCAGCGAGATCGCCCGGTCGCGATCCTCCGCCTCGACCAGACGGACGCATTCCTTTGCGTTTTCGTTCATGGCGTCAGTCGACCGCGACAAGCGCCGCGGCTACCGGGCGGCTCTCGGCCAGCATGACATTGAAGGTCCGCACTGCAGCGCCGGTCGACATCGGATCGCAGGAAATCCCGGCCTTCCTCATCCGGTCGGCCAGCGCTGGCGGCAGCCGACGGATCTCACTGCCGGTTCCGAATAGGAGAAAGCGGATATCGTCCGCTTCTTCGAAGACCTTGGCCAGCCGATCCCCGGCGAATGGCGCGTCGACCGTCGCATCCCAACCGTAAATTCCGGACGGTAGGCACAGGATCGAGCCGCGATGCGACATGTCGGCAAACCGAAACCCACCGTTGCCGTAGGCCTCGATCGGCGCCCGCCCAGGAAAGTGCGCTGCGCGGATTTCGATGCCCTTCGCCATCCCCCGGTCAGCTTTCGCGCGGTGCCGGGATACCCGTCCGCGCGGCTGCGTTCTCTTCGCGATCGGCCTGGAAGTCCGCAGGACGCAGCTTGAACAGGATGAGAATCGGACCCGCCACGAAGATCGACGAATAGGTGCCGATAATCACGCCGAACAGCATCGCCAGAACGAAGGAGCGGATGACCTCCCCACCGAAGATCGCCAGCGCGGCGAGCGCCAGCAAGGTGGTCAATGCCGTGAGAGTGGTGCGCGACAATGTATCGTTGATCGATTTGTCGAAAAGCTCGATCAGCGACAGCTTCTTGTAGCGACGCAAATTCTCGCGCACGCGATCGTAGACCACCACGGTGTCGTTCAGCGAATAGCCGACGATGGTCAGGATCGCCGCGATACTCGACAGGTTGAACTCGATCTGGGTGACGACCAAAAAGCCGATGGTCATGATGACGTCGTGCAGGGTCGCGACGATCGCGCCGATCGCGAACTGCCACTCGAACCGAATCCAGACATAAACCAGGATAGCCAACATCGCGAAAAGCACCGCGATCGTGCCGGCCAGGGCGAGCTCGCCCGAGACCGTCGGCCCGACCACCTCCACTCGCCGGAAGTCATAATCGGCCGAGAGCGCGTCGCGCACCTCGTTGACCGTCGTCTGCTGAGCGGCGTCGCCGCTTTGTCCCTCGACACTGAGCGAGCCGATCCGGATCAGCGCCTCTTTGGGCGAGCCGAACTCCTGAACCGAGACGTCGCCGATCGGTCTGGCGGTCAAGGCCGAGCGGATACCGCCGATATCGGCCGCTTCGCCTTTTGCCTGCACCTCGATCAGGGTTCCGCCGGTGAAATCGATGCCGTAATTCATGCTGAGGGTCGCAAAGCCGACCAGCGCGGCGATCGAAGCCGCGAGGCTGGCCGCGAAGGTCCATTTGCGGATCGCCATGAACGGGATTTTCGTCACATCCGGAACCAGATGGAGGAAGCCCTTCGGAAGCTCCTTCGGCCGCTTGCGGCGAACCCATTCGGCCATCAGCCAGCGGGTCAGGGTAAAGGCCGTGAACACGGTCGTAACGATACCGAAGGCAAGCGTCACGGCGAAGCCGCGGACCGGGCCGGAGCCGAGCGAGAACAGCACGACCGCGGCGATCAACGTGGTGATGTTGGCATCGATGATCGTCGCCAGCGCCTTCTTGAAGCCGACGTCGATCGCCTGCACCACGGATCGTCCGCCGCGTCGTTCCTCACGGATGCGTTCGTAGATCAGCACGTTCGAATCGACCGCCATGCCGACGGTGAGCACGATGCCCGCAATGCCTGGCAGGGTCAGGGTCGAACCGAAGACCGACAAAAGCGCGACGATCATGACGATGTTGGCGACGAGCGCGATGTTGGCGATGATGCCCAGGAACCCGTAGGCCGCCAACATGAAGACGACGACGAGGATCGATCCGATGATACCGGCGATCTCGCCCGCGGCGATCGAATCGGCTCCGAGGCCCGGTCCGACCGTCCGCTCCTCGATGATATTGAGCGTCGCCGGCAGCGCACCGGCGCGCAGCAGAACCGCGAGGTCGTTGGCGCTGTCGACGGTGAAATTGCCGCTGATCTGCGCCTGACCGCCAAGGATCGGCTCGCGGATATTCGGCGCCGACAGCACTTCGTCGTCGAGCACGATAGCGAAGGGCCGCCCGACATTCTGCTGGGTCACCGCGCCAAAGCGCTGCGCACCCTGCGTATCGAAGCGAATGTTGACCACGGCTTCATTGGTCTGGCTGTCGAAGCCGGCTTGCGCGTCGGTGAGGTTCTCGCCGGAGACCATCACCTGGCGCTGGACCAGGATCGGTTGGGGCGGCTGGTCGTTGGTGTAACGCAGTTCGGATCCGGCGGGCGGGCGGGCCCCCCTGGCGACCTCGTCAGCCGAGGCCGTCTCGTCGACCAAACGGAAGGTGAGCTTGGCGGTCTGGTTGAGCAACGCTTTCAGCCGCTGCGGATCCTGCAAGCCGGGAACCTGCACCATGATCCGGTCATCGCCCTGGCGTTGAATCAGCGGTTCGGTCGTGCCGAGTTCGTCGACCCGGCGGCGCACGACCTCGATCGACTGAGCGACGGCGGTCGATATCCGGTAGGCAATTCCCTCGTCGGTCAGCGACAGCGTCAGGACGCCGGGTTGGGGTTCGGCGATCGCCACTTCCGTGACCGCACCGCCGCTCAGCAATCCGCTTGAAAGCGGCTGGACCAGCGGCTGCAAAGCTTCGCGCGCGGCATCGGCCTGCGCTGGATCGCGTAGCCGCACCGTCACCGTCGTGCCGGAATCACTGAGACCCGAATAGCCGACGCGCTCGGTGCGCAATATCTGGCGCGCGTCGTCGCGCAACGTCTGTAGGCGCTCCCCGGTCAGCGACGGACCGTCGATCTCGAGCAGAATGTAGGACCCGCCCTGCAGATCGAGCCCGAGCGTGATCTTGTTGTCAGGCACGAAGGATGGCATTTCGTCGAGCGTCTGGGTCGAGAACAGGTTCGGGGCAGCGTAGACGACCCCGAGAGCGACCGTCAGCCAGATTAGGATCGTTTTCCAGCGCGAAAAATAGAGCATATGGGTCCCGAAAGGGTCGACGGTCGCTCCAAAGGGGGCGCAATCCGTATTAAGCGTTCGATCGACGCAGCCGGCGACACGGGAGTTTCGTGTCGCGGACGATTTTAAGGCAGTGGCCTCGTTTGCTCAAGCAAAGCGGCTATTTGGTGTTCGCCGCAGCCGGTTCGCCCTTGACGCGCACTTCGGCGACCATCGCCTGTACCACCCGCACGCGCACCTGCTCGGAAATCTGTACCTCGAGTTCGCCGTTATCCAGCACCTTGGTCACCTTGGCGACGATGCCGCCGCCGGTCACGACCGTATCGCCGCGGCGGATGTTGCTGAGCATTTCCTGACGCTTTTTCATCGTCGTGCGCTGCGGCCGAATGATCAGGAAATACATGATCGCGAAAACCGCGACGAACGGCAGCACACTGATCAGGATATCGCTTCCGCCACCAGTGGGCAAAGCCGTCTGGGCGAAAGCCTCGGACACAAACATCAGGAACCTCTCAGGAAATGGGGGGCACAGGGCCTTTACGATCAGCGCGGAATATACGATCGGTCGCCTCGAATGCAACAAGCCGGCACCAGACCGAGCCGACAGCCACGAAAGAGACGAGTTTTCCTGATGGATTCCGCTGAGTTCACCCGCTTGATGCAGACCATGGATCGGATCGCGCAAGGTCTCGAACGGCTTGCGCCGCCGCCGGCTCCTACGCCGGATTTCACTGCCGCCGATTGCTTCGTCTTCGAACCGCCAGCCGCCCTCGCGCCGGTGCGGATAGTGAATCGCGTTCCCATTGAACTGCTCAGGGGCATCGACCGCTCGCGCGACATTCTCCTGGAAAACACCGAGCGCTTCGCCCGCGGACTTCCGGCCAACAACGCGCTTTTGTGGGGGGCGCGCGGCATGGGCAAGTCGTCCTTGGTCAAGGCCGCGCATGCCGCGGTGAACGCCGCGCTTCCCGCCGAAACGCCCCATCTCAAGCTGATCGAGATCCACCGCGAGGATATCGATCATTTGCCGCAGCTAATGAGTCTGGTACGCGAAGTGCCCTGCCCGTTCCTTCTCTACTGCGACGATCTCTCCTTCGACATGGGCGACAGCGCCTATAAATCGCTGAAGGCGGCGCTGGAGGGCGGCGTCGAGGGCCGGCCACCCAATGTGCTGTTCTACGCGACATCGAACCGTCGCCACCTTCTGCCCCGCGACATGATCGAAAACGAGCGGTCAACCGCGATCAATCCCGGTGAAGCGGTCGAGGAGAAAGTCTCGCTATCGGATCGATTCGGCCTCTGGCTGGGCTTCCATCGCTGCAGCCAGGACGAGTATCTGGCGATGATCGACGGTTATCTGGCCGCGCATGACATTGCCGCCGATCCCGAAATGGTTCGCCGCGAAGCCCTCGAATGGGCGACAACCCGCGGTAGCCGATCGGGGCGCGTCGCTTACCAGTTCGTGCAGGATCTGGCCGGACGACTGGGGCGCCCGCTCACCGGCCTAAACGGCGCGTGAGATGGAAACTTCACCAAACTGTCAGAACCAAAGTTGTTGTCGTTAACCGCTACAAAAGGTCTCCACCCGTAGAATGAAGTTAAAGCCAATTCGTCCGGCTTGCTTTATTTAAGGATTGCTGACCAATGGAAAGCGCAAGTTCGATACAGCTAGCCGTTTTGGACGATGATCCGATTTTTCTGGAGTATATTTCCGCCATGCTGGGTCATGACGGAGATATGGAAATCACCCAGACGTCCGATGGTCCGCAACTGTTGCGTGCCCTCAAGGGGGATCCAATCGATTGTGTCCTTGTCGACTATAATCTCGGCACCGAGAACGGGCTGAATATCGCGGAGACGATACGGGCGACGATTCCCAATGCCCCGCCGATCGTGATGTTGACGGGTGGCGGAAGCGAGCGAACAGCGGTCAAGGCGTTTCGCAGTGGATTCAGCGACTATGTTTCAAAACGCGACCTGAACAAGCACGAATTGGTGACGGCGATCCGCTCGGCGGTCGGCACACGCAAAAGGCGCAGTCGGAAACCATCGAAGCCGATCTCATCAAAAAGCGCCTGCAGTTCGACAACGTCACCGGCCTGTACGGCGCGCAATTCATGCAGGAGCGCTTGGGCGAATTCACCGGCAGAGGCACGCCTTCCGCCTTCGGCGTCGTTCTCATCAAGCTTCGCAACCTGGCGCAGATCCGGGCCAGCTTGGGACATATCGCCGGCGATCGGCTGCTGCACAACTTTGCCAAACGGCTCAATCTGGCCACCCACGCGGGCGACCTCTGCGGATCGCTGGGTGATGACAGTTTTCTCTATCTGATCGACCGCGACGTCAACGCGCGAGCGATTTCCGAGTGCTGCCGTCGATTGGCACAAGAGCTTACACTGGAGGTCAATCTGGATCGTAGCGTCGTCCAGATCATTCCAGCCATCGGCGCGGCGATGTCTCCCGCCGATGGGGCCGATCCGGTCGCTCTCATCCAGGCTGCGCAGCAGGCGCTCGATACAGCCGCTGCGAATGGGAAGCCATTTGGTATCGCGTTTGCAGAGGCAACGGGATCGCTGGAGGCCTCCAGCCAGCCGGATGCATCCCCATCCCCTGAGCGCGATCGTGCCGAGCCCTCACTGATCAACGAACGGGACGAGCGACGCGCGGAACGCCGCCAGCGGGTCTTCAAGCGGGGAACGATGTATCTCCGGCAAGGCGACGCGGTCATCGACTGCACTGTTCGCAATCTCTCCGCTTCGGGCGCCCTATTGCGGGTCGACATCTATTTCGCGGCGCCCGACCGATTCGACCTCCTCGTTGTCGGATCCGGCAGCAAACGTGCCGTCGAAACGAAATGGCAGAGCGGAAACGATATCGGCGTCCAATTCCTGGAGGGCTCGGAATGAACCCTTCGAATGTTCCGGCGACATCGATGGAAGCCAGAATGGCGGCGCTGAAGGGGCGGTTCATTGAGGATACGCTCCTTCAGACTTCCGAACTGGAAAGATTGGTCGGTCGCCTGGCCGAACCTGGAGACAAGGCAGAGGTTCGCCAAGAGATCGGGCAAATCGCCCATCGCATGGCGGGCAGAGCTGGCATCTTCGACTTCAGTGCCCTGACGCCGCGAGCCAGCGAACTGGAGCATTTTGTTCTTTCTCACCGCAGCGATGCGGATCTTAGGGACCTCGCTGAAACAATCGTCCCCGAAATAAGACGCGTGATTCTTGGCGATGAAGCCGGATGCCACGTACCCGAAGGGCCAAGCGATGGCCCGAGATCCGACGGTTCTTGAGGTATTCGGCTGATGCTCTTGGATAGTAAACTCATCGACGTGGCGCGGCTCGACGAGCAGGATCAGGACCGCGGCGGAATGTCCTCCCAGGGTGCGGCCATTCGGAAATGCATCAGGTTCTTCGAGGAGGATGCCCGTACCGAGCAATGCGCATCGATGATCTCGGGCTTGGGCTATCGACCGGTCGACGGACGTGGTGATCAGACCGAAGACGCGTGCGTCGCGGTTCTCATCAACACGCAGGTCGATCCCGACTTGACCTTGGCACGCAAGCAATCGGCCAGGCACCGTGTCATCCTGCTCGCTGACGAGACCAGCTTCGAATTCAAGCTGGCGGCGGCACGCGCCGGCGTCGAAGCCATCTTGTCGACGCCTCTCGACACCGTCGAGCTAGGCGCCTGGCTCGACGACTACGATACTGGCGAGGCCGAGCCTCTTTCCATCCTAATCGTCGACGACGACGAAATCGCCGCCGAAGCTTTCGCCTTCGCCTTGGAAGCGGCCGATATGCGTGCGCGGATCTTGACGGACCCGAGCCGCGTACTGGAAGAAATCAGCAGCAACACGCCCGATCTCATACTTCTCGACATGCACATGCCCGTCGCGGACGGGATGGAGGTCGCGCAAATCATTCGCCAATCGCGCCGCAACCTGTCGCTTCCGATCATCTTCCTGTCCGCCGAGCAGGATGTCGAGCGCCAGCGCCAGGCGCGCAAACTTGGCGGCGACGATTTCATCAACAAATCCGTCGGCTTCGATCACCTTGCATCGCTCGTGCGGATGCGCGCCGAACGGGCTGTCGCCCTGCGCCAGATCGGCGAGCGAGACAGTCTCACCGGACTCTTGAACCATGCGCGGTTCAAAGATCGCGTCGCGGTGGAGTTGGAGCGCTGTCGGCGTACCGGTTCGCAGTTCAGCGTCTGTCTGCTCGACATCGATCATTTCAAGCAAGTCAACGACACGAAAGGCCATCAGATAGGCGATCGTGTCATCCAGACGCTGTCTCACTCGCTGGTCGGCGGGCTCCGCCATATCGACGTCGTCGCGCGCTATGGAGGCGAGGAGTTTGGCGTGATCCTGCTGGACACGCCGATCGAACCCTCGAATGCCGTGATGAACAGAATTCGCGAGCATTTTGCGGACATCCCGATGCGCGGTCCAGACGAACCGTTCCACGTCACCTTCAGTGCGGGAGTGGCCGGCGCCGATGCCGGCAAGAGCGCCGATGAATTGATCGCGGCCGCCGACGCCGCCCTCTACGAGGCCAAACGCTCGGGCCGCAACAGGGTCGTCTCCGCCAAGAGCTAGAGGCGGGATGACAAAGGGTGAGAACCGATTCCCCCCGCATCTCGCGGTATCTCATTGGATTCGATGCCGTTCAGATCGACAGCTGAGATGATTCGGCCCGGCCAAGCCTAACCGGGCCTCCTGTCTTCCTGCTATCAGGTCAAATGGGTCTGGCCCTTCAGCAAGGCCACGATACCAACCTGCATGGCGTCGGTGCGGCAGACGATTGGCCGCACAAGGCTCCGCTCTGACCGGAACGTTTTGAGCTCACCGGTCTCTAGCCACGCGATATCAGACAATATGAAACGGAAAAGACCCGGCCGCGCGCCGAAACGCAGGACCGGGCCGTCGAACGCCTGGAGGTCGGCGCTTATTGCAGAAACTTCGTAGGATCGACCGGGGCGGAGTTCTTGCGCACTTCGAAATGCAGGATCGGAACGTCCGTGTCACCGCTCATGCCGGATTTGGCGACTTCCTGGCCACGTTTCACCTTGGCGCCGCGCTCGACGGAGATCGAGTCGGCATGGCCATAGACGGTCACGAGGCCGTCGTCGTGTTTCACAAGAACGGTGTTACCGAATTCCTTGAGACCGTCGCCGGCATAGATCACGATCCCGTTCTCGGCCGCCTTGACCGGGGTGCCGCGCGGTACCGAGATGTTGAGGCCGTCATTGCGCCGCGAGCCCACCTTTTCACCGAAACGACTGATCACCCGACCCTGGACCGGCCAGCGAAACTGACTGATGCCGGTCGCATCGGGCGCGATTGCCGCGACCGTGGATTCGACTTCCTGGCTGACGGTGGTCACTGGCTGCGGTTGCTTCGAGGCGGTCTCGGCAGACGGGCGGGCAGCCTTCTCGGCCGTCGCCGGCGGCGTATAGGGCTCGGGCGCGGCGCTCTCGGTCCGCGGCTTGGCGACCTCCTTCGTTGGCGCAGCTGCTTTGGCTTCCACGCTGGCGACCTTCGTCGCAGCAACATTTCCGCCGGGGACGGTGAGCGTCTGACCAATGCGAATCGTGCTGTCGTCCAGGCCGTTCGCACGCTTGATGTCGGAAACCGAAGCCCCGGTCCGCCGTGCGATCGACAACAGCGTGTCACCACTTTCGACCGTCACTTTCGCACCGCTCTCGGAGTGCCGTGGCGCGGGCTTGGCGATTCGCGCCGCTTGCTCTCCCAATGTCGATGCTGGCGTGCCCCGTGCCGCCGGCTGGGACACAGAGGACGTCACGGGAGCGGAGGCTTGGTAGGCGGGAGTGGAGGCCTGATAGGTGGGCGGCGGTGGCGGCGGCAGCGTGTTGCGCTGCACAGGAGCGGTGGGTGCGCGGCTGGACGACGGCGCATATCCCGATGAGCGGCTGATACCGGCGGTATTCATCCGATCGACATCACCCGGATAGGGCTGGCTGACAGCCGCCGTGCGGGTGGGCATCTGCGGGACGGCTCCAGTGTAGAAGCCGTCATCGAAGCGCGCCACATCGGAGCTACATCCAGCGGCAAACCCCACCAGGGCGACCACCGCAACGGAGCGAGCCATAGGGAGTCGCAGAGATTTCAGCACATTGATTCGCATCGTCGTCCCTTGAGCACGCGGGATTACTCTCGAGACCATTGAAGCGCGTTAATCTTACTGCCGGGTTAAATCACCGGGCGGCCGACGTTATTTCTTGTGGAGCAGCCCAAGCGAGCGGCTTGAAAGTAACGGCCCAGCTACAGCATCTCGGCCGTGCCGAACGCCAGCGGCTGGTAGCGGACTGGACCGAGATCCTCGCGCTCGAAGCGGCTGCCCACCTTGCGCAGGCGCACCAGCGCCTGTTCTCCGCCTTCCTCGCCGAGCGCGCAGATCAGCACCCCGTGAGGGCGGATCTGGTCGAGAAACAGGCGCGGCACGGTCGGAAAGGCAGCGTGAACGATCGCCCGATCGAAGGGTGCTCCGGCGGCGAAGCCGTCGCTGCCGTCTTCGAGAAACAGGGAAATGTTGCTCACGCCGACCAGTTTCAAGCGCCGGCTCGCCGCTTCCACGAGCCGCCTGTAGCGATCGAACGAGGTGACATGGGCGCAAAGACGCGCCATCAGCGCAGTGACGTAGCCGCTGCCGGTTCCGATCTCGAGGACCCGATGGTCCGCCTCGATCTCCAGCGCCGACACCAGCCGGACCGCGAAAAGCGCGCCGGGCATGGTCTCCCCGCAATCGATCGGCGCCGACCGATCTTCATAAGCATTTTCGATGCCGTCAGGCAGGAAGAAACGCCGGGGCACCGTTTCGATCGCCTCGTGCAGCTTGGGATCGGCAATCCGCCGGGTGCGCAGGCTCAGGAGAAATGCCGCAAGGTCCTCGCGGTCCCGGCCCTCCGACCTCACCGAAACAGGTCTCCGAGACCCTCGCGCAGCGCGTGGGCGGTCAGATCGAGATGGAGCGGCGTCACCGAGATTTTTCCGGCGGACAAAGCCGCGATATCGGAACTCTCGACTTCCTCCCCCGCCTGGCGCCCGAAGGTCAGCCAAAAATACGGAAAGCCGCGGCCGTCGCGCCGCTCTTCCATGCCGAGGGAATAGTCGAGCTTGCCCTGGCGGGTGACCTCCACCCCGCGGACCGCATCGGCCGGCACCGCCGGAAAGTTGACGTTGACGAGATGGCCGGGTGGAATCTGATACCCCGCAAGCAAATCGAGGACAGCCGGGGCGTGCTGCTCGGCCGTCTCCCATAATGTCTCACGGTCGCCGCCGCGGGTGAATTGCTGACTCAGCGCCACCGACTTCAGCCCGAGCATCGTGCCTTCCATGGCCCCGGCCACGGTACCGGAATACGTCACGTCGTCGCAAATGTTCTGGCCTGCATTGACCCCCGACAGCACCATGTCCGGCGGAGAATCCATCAGCCGCTTGACCGCCATGATGACGCAGTCGGTCGGCGTGCCGGAGAGGGCGAACCGCTTTTCCGAAATCTTGCGCAAACGCAGGGGTGAGGAAAGCGTCAGCGAGTGCGACAGGCCGCTCTGGTCGGTTTCGGGCGCAACGACCCAGACATCGTCACTCATCGTCCGGGCGATCCGCTCCAGGACCTGGAGGCCCTCGGCGTGAATGCCATCGTCATTGGTGAGCAGGAGTCGCATCAGGCCGGCCTCTCGATCCGTTCGATCCCGCCCATATACGGTCGGATCACCTCGGGCACGGTGATGCTTCCGTCGGCGTTCTGATAATTTTCCATCACGGCGATCAACGCGCGCCCGAGAGCCACGCCGGAGCCGTTCAGCGTGTGGACGAAGCGTGGCGATTTTTCGCCGTCCGGACGGTAGCGCGTTCCCATGCGCCGCGCCTGGAAGTCGCCGCAGACCGAGCAGCTGGAAATTTCCCGATAGGCGCCCTGCCCCGGCAGCCAGACCTCGATATCGTAGGTCTTGCGCGCCGAGAATCCCATGTCGCCGGCGCACAGCGTGACGACGCGGTATGACAGGCCGAGGCGCTTCAGCACTTCCTCGGCCGAAGCCGTCATACGCTCGTGCTCGTCGACGGAGGTCTCGGCAGCTGTGATCGATACCAGCTCGACCTTGTAGAACTGGTGCTGGCGCAACATGCCGCGCGTGTCGCGGCCGGCCGAGCCCGCTTCAGAGCGGAAGCATGGCGTCAACGCCGTCACCCGCGTCGGCAGGTCGGCCGCGTCGATAATCTGTTCCCGCACGAGATTGGTCAGCGGCACCTCGGCGGTCGGGATCAGCCATCTTCCTAAAGCAAACTCGCCCGCATTGAGACGCGTCACCCATTCGCGTTGGCGCGTTAGGGATCGAGCATTAATTTCCTCGCCAGAAGGTCTTTCCGGCATATTGCGGAAGTGCTCAAGATCTTCCTCGCGGGCGCTTTCGTATTCCTTCCAAAACCGCTCCATGTCATTGACGCTGGTTCGGAACAGATCATCTTTAAATTTCGGCAGCTGGCCGGTACCGAACAGCGCCTCGTCACGCACCAGCAGCGGCGTTGCCACCTCCTCGTAGCCGTGCTCGCCGGTATGGAGATCAAGCATGAATTGCCCGAGCGCCCGTTCTAGACGGGCTAGGCCGCCTCGCAGGATGGTGAAGCGTGCGCCGGAAATCTTCGCCGCCTGTTCAAAATCCATCATGCCCAGCGCTTCGCCGAGTTCGTCATGTTCCTTCGGCTCGAAGCCGAATTCCGGCTTGTCACCAAAGCGGCGAATCTCGACATTGGCGCTCTCGTCCAGCCCGACCGGAACGTCGTCGGCTGGCAGGTTTGGAATGCGCGCAAGCGCATCGTCGAGCGATTGGTCGATACGCCGCTCGGTTTCCTCGCCCTCCTGGATCGCCGCCTTGATCTCGGCGACCTCCCGGATGAGTTCGTCGGCTTTGCCGGAATCGCCTGAGCCCTTGGCTTTGCCAATGGCCTTCGAGGCGTCGTTGCGCCGGCCCTGAAGCTGTTGAAGCCGCGTCAGATGCTCGCGACGGGCCTCGTCGAGCTTGATCAGCTCGGCCGAAGCCGGCGCGGCACCCCGGCGCGCCAGCGCTTCATCCAGTTTTTCCGGATTCTCGCGTATCCATCTGATGTCGAGCATGTAATCCCCGTTCCCGACCGGTAAGCGACGGGACCGGTTCCAAGACGTCGAGGTCGGCCTTACGTCTCGCTCTCACCGAGTTTTTCGGCCCGCTTTTTCTCGATCATCCGCGCCGCAAAGATCGACACCTCGTAGAGAAGGATCGTCGGCAGGGCAAGGCCGATCTGTGACATCGGATCGGGCGGGGTCAAGATCGCGGCGGCGATGAATGCCATCACGATGGCGTATTTGCGCTTCGAGGCGAGACCGTCGGCGGAGGTGATCCCGGCCCTGACCAGCAAGGTCGCGACCACCGGAAGCTGGAACACCAATCCGAACGCGAAGATCAGCGTCATGATCAGCGACAGATATTCCGACACGCGCGGCAGGAGTTGAATGGCCGCCTGCCCCTCCTCGGTGCCCGACTGCTCCATCGACAGGAAGAACCACATCACCATCGGGGTGAAGAAGTAATAGACCAGCGCCGCGCCAAGCAGGAACAGGAGCGGCGTGGCCACCAGAAACGGCAGGAAAGCGCCCCTTTCCTCGCGATAAAGACCGGGTGCCACGAATTTGTAGATCTGCGCCGCGATCAGCGGGAAGGCGATGAAGAAGCCACCGAAGGCCGCGATCTTGACCTGGGTAAAAAAGAATTCCTGCGGCGCGGTGTAGATCAGCTCGACCTGGCGGTCGTCGATCCCGGCCCAGATCGTCGCCGTCTGATACGGGACGACGAGGAAATTGAAGATCTGCTTGGCGAAAAAGAAGCAGAAAATGAATGCCACGAGGAATCCGGCGATGCTCCAGATCAACCGCGTTCGCAATTCGATGAGATGATCGATCAATGGCGCCGAAGAGGCCTCGATATCGCTGTCAGTGCGTGTCACGCGACGTCCTCGGTTGTCTTTTTCGCAGTCGGCTTGGCCTTGGCGGGGATTTTGGCCTTGGCCGCAGGCTTAGCCTTGGCGGCTGGCTTGGCTTTGGTCGCGCGCTTGACCGCGGCGACCTTTGGGTCACCGGAGGTCGCAGCCGGCTTTGCGCCCGAAGCAGGCGTCGCCGAGGAGCCGTCGGTCTTTGCGGTCGCGCCAGTCTTGTCGGGTTTTTCCGCTATCGCCGGAGCCGTCGGGCTTGGAACCTTTGGTTCCGGCGCGCTGGCCGCCGCCTTGAGCGATGACCGAATCTCATCCCCGACCGCCTTCATCGGGTTCATCGCCGCGCGCACGTCCTTGGTCGGATCGAGCTTGCGGATATCGCTCACCGTCGAACGCACGTCATCGAGTTCGGCTTCGCGCAACGCGTCGTCGAACTGCCGGCGAAAATCCCCGGCCATCGAGCGCAACTGTTTGGTCGTGCGCCCGAAGGTGCGCAACATTTTTGGCAGATCCCTAGGGCCGACGACGACCACCAGGACCACGGCGACCATCATCAGTTCGGCCCAACCAATATCAAACATCGCAAGGCCTCGAGAGCGACAACCAGAAAAGAAGGCGTGCGGGCACCGACATGGCCCGGTCGCCTGACGGCAGGGCGATCAGACGATCAGTTGACCGTCTTCTTCGTCGCCACGTCGTGCCGTACCACGTCGCCCTCGGTGTGATCGAGTGTCCGGCGCTCCTGCGCCGTCTCTGCCTTTTCGGCGTCCTCGTCCGACATGCCCTTCTTGAAGCTCTTGATGCCCTTGGCGACGTCGCCCATCAACTCGGGAATCTTGCCGCGACCGAACAGGAGCAGCACGACCGCAAGGACGATGAGCCAATGCCAAATGCTGAAGCTACCCATAACAATTCTCCATGGAACGCGTGAGCCGTTCGCTCCCGCCAAGCTAACGATGATCTGGGGTCTTTTCAAACACGATAACGTCTTGCAAATCAACGGAAACAACAACATCGCGTTTACCGTCCGGTACGATTCCAGCGCGCATGCGCGATCGGAGCGGATAATCGAGCCCCTCGATCGCGACGGTCATGAGGTCGACACCACCGAGGAAACGGCGGGCGACGATACGCCCGAGGACGCCGCTCGGCTGTTCCTCTAGGCGCAAGCCCATGAGGCGCAACGCCACCGTCACCGGCGTACCGTCAGACAAAGGCGAATCCGCGACCGGGCCGAGCGCCGTGACGACACGGCCCCCGCGGACTTCCCCGTCGATGACGTTAAGCTCGGAAAAAAAGCCGGCCGTGAAAAGATCGGCCGGGCGGCTATAGAGTTCCGCGGCGGTCCCCACCTGGACGAGCCGGCCGTCGCGCAGGAGCGCGATTCGGTCGCCCATCCGCATCGCCTCCTCGGCGTCGTGCGTCACGATGATCGCCGTCGCGCGGCTTTCGCGCAGGATCTGCAGCGTATCGGTCCGCACGACATCCTTGAGACGGCTGTCGAGGCCGGAAAATGGCTCGTCCATCAACAGGACTGTCGGCCGCGGGCTCAGCGCCCTGGCCAACGCCACCCGCTGCTGCTCGCCGCCCGACAGGGTGTGCGGATATTGGCGGGCGACATCGGCAAGCCCGACCCGCTCCAGCGCCACCATCGCCTCCTTCTTCGCCGCCGCACCCGAAAGCGCCGTCAGGCCGAAGCGGACATTCTCGGCGATACTCATGTGCGGGAACAGAGCAAAATCCTGAAACATCAGGCCGATACCGCGTTTTTCCGGCGGCACGAACGCGTCGGGACCGGCAATCTCCTGGCCATTGAGCATCAGGCGGCCGGCGCTCTGGCGCTCAATTCCCGCAGCGATTCGCAGCATCGTCGTCTTGCCTGAGCCGGAGGGCCCGAGCAGGCAGAGAATTTCGCCAGGCTCGGCCGCCAGGTTGATCCCCGACAGGATCGTGGTCGACCCAACGGTGTGGACGATGTCTTCGAAGGCAAGACGCGCGGCGAAGCTGACGCCGGCACTGGTGCGTCCGGAGCCCTTCGTCGATGGAGCGGTGGCTGTGCTCTGGTGGTCCTGCACGCTTCGGCCTGTCCGTCGGTTCGTCCAGCGAAGCCTTGAGGCCCGCTAATTCGCGACCTCGGTAACCGGTCGCCACTGGAACGGCAACCGCGTTCGACGGTCTACCCGACACGCTTGCGACGTCTACCGCCCAGATCCAGATGAAATAGGATCGACGCGATCCGATTTCCTATGCGTGACCGATTTTCTTTCGCAGGAAAAAGGTTCGGGCTGACAACCGCAGCCTCTTCCAGTGGTCCCGCGTCACACGGAAGCCCCCACCAATTCGTCGTATTCGGCTCGCAATGCCGGCATATCGCCGCCCGTCCCGCGAGCCGAAATGACCGATTCCGCCTCAACGGCCCGCCGCTGGGCGTCGCCGGACAACGGCCGCGCCGCGGCTGCGACTTTTCGCATTTCGTCGAAATCGCCGTTGCAGTGCAGGACCACGTCGCAGCCGGCTTCGAGCGCCCTGCGGCTGAGGTCGGTGAGATCGCCCGCGAGCGCCTTCATCGAGATGTCATCGCTCATCAACAGGCCGTCGAACCCGATCTCCTCGCGGATAACGCTTTCGATGACCGTCGACGACAAGGTCGCCGGATGCACCGGATCGATGGCGCTGTAGAGAATGTGCGCGGTCATCGCCGCCGGCAGACTTCGAAGCGCGTGGAATGGGGCGAAGTCGGTGCGTGACAGCTCACCGCGCGTCGTTGCGACCACCGGCAGCGCGAGATGGCTGTCGGCATTGCCCCGGCCATGGCCGGGAATATGTTTCATCACCGGCAACAGGCCACCGGCGAGAAGGCCGTCCGCAGCGGCCCCGCCAAGCGTCGCCACCGCTTCCGGGTTCGTCGCATAGGCGCGATCGCCGATCACCGAGTGTGCATCCGCCGTCGGAACGTCGATGCATGGAATGCAATCGGCATTGATGCCATAGGCCATCAGATCATCGGCAAGCAGACGACCTTGCAGCCAGGCGGCCCGTTGCCCGGCCTCCGGATCGGACGCATAAACCTCTCCGATCGTGGCCGCCGGCGGATATTGTGGCGCGAGCGGCGGCTTCAAACGCTGAATCCGCCCGCCCTCCTGATCGATGAAGATCGGCGTCGTGGCTCGGCCGCCAAGCTCGATCAGTTCCGCGACCAGATCCTCAAGCTGGGATGCCTCCGAGACGTTTCGCGCAAAGAGGATAAAACCCCACGGACTCTCGTCGGCGAAGAACCTGCGCTCGTCCGCGCTCAGTCGAGGCGCCGCCGGGGCGGCGATCCAGGCCTTCGATCCGCTCATCCGTATCTCCGATGCAAGAGCGGACGGCGCGGCTGTGCGGCCGGTCCGTCCTTCGATATGGTCATGGGTAAAAGTGGCCGGGCTGAACGCCCCGCCGACAAGCGTGACAGCGCTGGCGCTCAGCGCGCCACGAAGCAGCTGCCGCCGGCCGATTTCAACTCGGTGCATAGCGTCGACGCCTCGGCCTTCGAGCCGGTGGCGATCCGCACGCGATAGTAGGTCCCCTTACCGGGGATGTCCGCCGACTGGATCACGAGATCACGCTGGCCGATGACCTCGGCATAGCGCTGCCCGAGCGTCTGCGACGTCTGCTTGGCGGCGGATTCGCTTGGCTGCGACGAGATCTGGACGAAATAGCCGTCGGCGCCCGGGGTCTGGGCTGCGGGGACCGGCGTCGTCGCGGGAGCGGCTGCGATCGATCCAACCGTTTCAGGCGCGGTCGTCTGAAGGGCGGCAACGGCCGTCGAGCCCCCCGCGTACGACATCGGTTCCGGCGTCGTTACCGTGGCAACCCTGACCGGGGCGGCATTGTCGCTTCCCGGTCGTAAGGCCGGCACGGGCACGCCCGACGACGACTGAACGAGGACACTGGCGTTCGCGTCGGCCGGAACCATCGAGCGGGATGACGCCTCGATCAGCGCTGCTCCATTGCCGCGCATATCGTCCATGGAGGTCTCGGGAACCGTATTCGCCATGACGAGCGTTCCATCCGGTCGAACCGTCATGGTGCGCACGCGGCGGGGCGTCAGCACCGCGATCGGCGAGCCGTCATTCGCCGCATCGGCGATGCGCACCGGTTCCGCGGCGCGCGCACTGCTGATCGGGTTCAGATCGACGCCTGGAAGATCGACCGGTTCCTCGGCTGCTGTGACGAGAGTCTGCTGCGCCGGGACGATGTCGGCGTCGGCGCTTTGCACGCGTTCGTAAACCGCCTTGTTCTGGTTCGGGATTGCCCGGCCACCAGGATCCTTCGGGGCCACTTTGACCGGATCGGTATCAGCCCGCACGATCAACAGATCGCCGGAGCCAACGACAACATCGCCTGAAACCCAATAGGCCGCGGCGGCACCAACGACGGCGATCGCCACAACGCTGGCGGCGAGTCCGGGCATCCGGGGCGAAAAGCGTGTTCGGCTGGCCGCAGCCGGGGCGAATGCTGCTGAAATCGTATCGGCGACGGCAGGTCGGCCTTTCACCTTGGCGGCGGGCACCTTGGCGGCGGGAGCATCCTCGCCTGCCTTCGAATGCCGGACCGGCGCAGTTGCATGGCCTTGGGGCGCGCCAGTATCCGCGTCCGCCCCGTCGACGGGGGCAGGCGTCGCCGGAACCGGCCGAGGCGCCGGATTCATTGCGGCGAGTTCGCTGGCGATCAATTCATCGAAATCGTCGAAGGGCTTGTCGGCGACGTCCGACGACGGCGACGTATCGTGCCGCGCCGGTGCAAAGGCTTCACTGTGCTGCAAAGCGATTCCGCGAGGATTGACCGGCGCCGAAAGGCCGCGTAACGCAACCTCCAGGTCGCTGGCCGGTCTCGCCTCGATCGGCTGCATGGAGAAACCGCCAGCGCTGGCTTCCACACCCCGATTCGACAGCTGTGGCGCGATTACTTGCGGATTGGAGATAGCGGCAGCGGGCCGGACGGAGTGCGGCATCGATTCGCGCGCGTCCTCCTCCAGAAATGATGCATTCAATTCCGCATCGAGCGCGCCGACCATGTCATCCACGTCGAGATCGAGCGAATCCGCCGCATCGTCGGCCGGACGGCTCAGCGCCTCGGGCGCGGAGAAGCCACTATCCCCGCCGACGGACATGCTGTTTTCCCCGCCTTGCAGCGCAGATGCCGATAGGTCCGGCCGGTCGCTGACTGGCTCCGTGCCCCATGGCTCATCGATCAGCCGTGACAGTTCGGCGAAAGGATCATCCTCGATATTGTCGACCTGCTGATCGCTCCAGTGATTGGAACTCGTCGTATCCGCCATCGACATATACCCTGCCCTTCCCCTCATTCCGGAGGCTGCCGGCCCCTGTCATCAACCGCTAGGAGAGGAACTTGACCAAAGCGTGATGAATCAGCGCATTTCTTCCGGTGCGTCGGCACCAATCAAGCCGAGTCCGGTTTCGAGAACAACCGCCACGGCCTTGACCAGCGCCAGTCGCGCTTGCGTTATCATGCCGTCCTCAGAGTTAACAAAGCGTAAGGCCGGAAAGTCCTTGCCGCGATTGTACTGGCTGTGGAAAGCCGAAGCGAGGTCGTAGAGATAAAAGGCCAGACGGTGTGGTTCCTTGGCCTCAGCCGCGGCTTTGACGAGGCGAGGAAACTCGGCGAGCTTGCGAATCAGCGCCAGCTCGCCCTCGTCCGAAAGCCCGGCGAGAACGCCGGCATCGAGCGTCGGGAAATCGGGCAGCGGAAGCCCCACCTCCGCCGCCTGGCGAAAGATCGCCGCCGAGCGGGCGTGGGCATACTGCACGTAGAAAACCGGGTTGTCCTTGGACTGCTCGGTCACCTTCTGGAAGTCGAAGTCGAGCGGCGCGTCGCTCTTTCTGAACAGCATCATGAAACGAACGGGGTCGCGGCCGACCTCCTCGACCACTTCGGCCAGCGTCACGAAGTCACCCGAGCGCTTCGACATACGCACCGGCTCACCGTCGCGGAACAGCTTCACGAGTTGGCACAACACGACGTCGATCTCAGCTGCGCCGCCGGAAATCGCCTTCGCGACCGCCTCGAGGCGCTTGACGTAACCGCCGTGGTCGGCGCCCAGAATGTAGACCATCTCCTCGAAGCCGCGCTCGAACTTTTCGCGGAAATAGGCGACATCGGCGGCGAAATAGGTGTAGCGGCCGTCGGACTTCACGAGCGGCCGGTCCTGATCGTCACCGACCTCGGTGGAACGAAGCAGGGTCTGCTCGCGGTCCTCCCAATCCTCCGGTGCCTGCCCCTTCGGCGGCGGCAACGTGCCTTGATAGATGTAGCCCTTGGCCCGCAGATCATCGATCGCCGAGGCGATCTTTCCGCCCTCGTCGGCGTGCAGCGTCCGCTCGGAAAAGAACTCCTCGTGTTCGATGCCGAGCAGTTTCAGATCGGCCTGGATCATCGCCATCATCGCGTCGATGGCGCGATCGCGGATGACCGGCAGCCACTCGGCCTCGTCCATCGTTAGCAGCTGATCCGAGAATTCCGCCTTCAACGCTTCGCCGACCGGCTTGAGATAATCGCCAGGATACAGTCCCGCCGGGATGTCGCCGATCGTCTCGCCCAGAGCCTCGCGGTAACGCAAGAAGGTCGAACGGGCGAGCACGTTCACCTGCTCGCCGGCATCGTTGATGTAGTATTCGCGCGTGACCGTGTCGCCGGCAAAGGCCATGATGTTGGCGATGGTGTCTCCGACCACGGCGCCGCGGCAATGGCCGACATGCATCGGGCCGGTCGGGTTGGCGGAGACATATTCGACATTCACCTTGCGGCCGGTGCGCGGCCCCCGGCCGTAATCGCCACCGGCTTTCAAAATGGCCGCGAGATGCCCGGTCCAAAATCCCGAGTGCAGTCTGAGATTGATAAAGCCTGGCCCGGCGACCTCGGCGGTCGCCACGTCCGGATCGCGGGCGAGGCGCGCGGCGATCTCGGTCGCCAGTTCGCGCGGCTTGACGCCGAGCGGTTTGGCCAGGACCATCGCCGCGTTGGTAGCAAGATCGCCGTGGCTCGCGTCGCGCGGCGGCTCCACCGTAACCCGCGACAAATCAGTTAAAGCGGATTCGCGTTCCGACAGAATNTGGTAGCAAGATCGCCGTGGCTCGCGTCGCGCGGCGGCTCCACCGTAACCCGCGACAAATCAGTTAAAGCGGATTCGCGTTCCGACAGAATCGCTTCCACCGCTTTTCTCACCCGATCTTCGAAATCGGCGAAGATGTTCATGCTTGGCCTCGACTGGTTCCGGCGGGCCGACATGGCCGCGCGCCCGGTGACTGCATTCGCGGCCCGGGCGTCTTACCGTCTGCTGTGTAAAGAGGAATGGCCGGCTAACGCAATTGCGGCGTCGCGTCAAACAGGCGCCGATGCGCGCTCAAGGCATAAGTGTCGGTCATCCCGGACAAATAATCCGCCACCCGGCGCGCCCGCTTCTCCTCGGGAAGACGGTCAACATTTCGGCTCCACTCACCCGGCATCAGGTCAGGTCGCTCGAACAGACGCGCGAACAGATCTTCGACGATCCCCTCGGCGGTCTGCATGACGCGCATGACGTGATCGTTGCGGTAGACGCGCTGGAACAGAAACTTTCTGGTCTGCTTCACCGCCCGGTCCATCGGCGGCGAAAAAGTGACGAGCGGCCGCTCGGCCGCGCGCACCGCATCGACATCGGCCGGCGCGAGATCCGCGATGCCGGCGAGCGCGGTCCCGATCACGTCCTCGACCATCCGCGTGATATGGCGGCGCAGGATTTCGTGAGCCATCCGGCCATGGTCGAGGCCGGGATAGGCTGCCCGGACATCGTCGAGGATCGATCCCGCCAACTCCAGTTCACCGAGATCGGCAATGTCGATGAGGCCGGCCCGCAACCCATCGTCGAGGTCGTGGGTGTTATATGCGATGTCGTCGGAAATCGCCGCCGCTTGCGCCTCGAGGCTGGCGAAACCGCCGAGATCGAGCGGAAACAGCACATCGAAATCGGCGATCGGCTTCGGCACTGGCGCTGGCTTGGGCTCATTCGGACCAATCAGCGGACCGTTGTGCTTGACCAGTCCTTCGAGCGTTTCCCATGCAAGGTTCAGCCCATCGAATTCGGCATAACGGCGTTCGAGCGCCGTAACGATCCTGAGCGACTGGGCATTGTGGTCAAAGCCGCCATAGGCCCGCATCCGGCGATCGAGCGCCCGCTCACCGGCATGGCCAAAGGGCGTGTGGCCGAAATCGTGGACGAGTGCGATCGCCTCGGTCAAATCCTCATCGAGCCGGAGCGCGCGGGCAAAAGCGCGGGCGATCTGCGATACCTCGATCGTATGGGTCAGCCGCGTGCGGAAATGATCGCCCTCATCGGCGACGAAAACCTGCGTCTTGTGGCTCAGCCGACGAAACGCCGTGGAGTGGACGATTCGATCGCGGTCCCGCTGGTAGGGTGTGCGAGTGGGGCTTGAGGGCTCGACGAAGAGCCGGCCGCGAGAGCGTTCCGGCCGCACGGCATAGGCGGCACGCCCCAAGCCACCCATTCCGATCCGCGCGAAATCTGTCTCATCCATGCGGAAACGATCCGTCCCGATTGACCGGCTTCATCCCGGTCCATACTTAAGTGGCAGTTCTCGAACAAGGAGCGGTGCGGTCCTTTGATCCGCGCCGGACGCCAAGATGAGCGAAACAGCGACCCATACCGTGACCGTTTCCGATGCCGCGGCCCGACGTATCGCGGCGATCCTGTCGCAGACGAATGATGCCGACTCCCTTCGCATTTCGGTGGAAGGCGGCGGCTGCTCGGGCTTTTCCTACAAATACGACCTCACCAGCGGACATGAAGAGGACGATGTGGTTCTGGAGCGGGACGGCGCGCGCGTTCTCATCGATCAGGTCTCGCTCGCCTATATGGAAGGGGCGGTCGTCGATTTCGTCGACGATCTGATGGGCCAGTCCTTCCAAATCCGCAACCCCAACGCCATCGCGTCCTGCGGCTGCGGCACCAGCTTCTCGGTCTGACGCCCCAAGATGCTGATCGCTACCTGGAACATCAACGGCGTCAAGGCCCGCCTCGACGCCCTCCTCGCCTGGCTCGACGAGCGTTCGCCGGACATCGCCTGCCTGCAGGAGATCAAGAGCGTCGATGAGAATTTCCCGCGCCAGGCCATCGAGGAGCACGGCTACCACGTCGAAACCCACGGCCAAAAGGGTTTCAACGGCGTTGCCCTGCTCTCGAAGACGGCGCCGATCGCGGTTGGTCGTGGCCTGCCGGGAGACGATGCCGACGAGCACGCCCGTTACATCGAAGGCGTTTGGCAGACCGACAGCGGCCCGCTCCGGGTGGCCTCGCTCTACCTGCCCAACGGCAACCCGATCGACACGCCAAAATTCGCCTACAAGCTCGCGTGGATGGAGCGGCTGATCGCCCATGCACGGGCCGCGCTGGAGCGCGAGGAGCCGCTGGTGCTCGCCGGCGATTACAATGTCATTGCGCAGCGCGCCGACGCGGCGTTTCCGGACAATTGGCTCGGCGACGCGCTGTTTCAGCCGGAGACCCGCGCCGCCTTCCGGCGCCTAACGAATCTGGGTCTGACAGATGCTCTGCGCGCATCGAGCGACGCGGACGGCACCTACACGTTCTGGGATTATCAGGCCGGCGCCTGGCAAAAGAACAACGGCATCCGCATCGACCATCTGCTGCTGTCGCCGGAGGCACAGGAGCGTCTCGTCTCCGTCGGCATCGACAAGCATGTAAGGGCTTGGGAAAAGCCGTCGGACCACGTCCCGGTCGTCATCGAACTCGCGGACCCGCCTGGATCCTAAAAGCGCCAGCGATTCTAAGTGGTCGCACGGAAACGCTCAGTTCTTGGTGCTGACGACGCCCGCGGCGGACGCCATCTGCTGCTCGGCATACGCCAGCGCCGTGCGCCTGTCGGCTTCCGAGGCCAGCGAAAACGTCTCTTCCTGGAGCCCGCGAATCCATTCCTGATCCGGCGGGGATGCCCGCCTCAGCGCGATGGTCAGCATTGCGAGCCCGCGCACCGGCGCGGCGGCGAGCGAAATCTTCTGGCCGTCGAAGAGCAAATAGCCCAGCAGCGCCTGCGCGCCGACATGCCCCTTGTCGGCCGAAAGCTTCAACCAACGCGCCGCCTGACGTGGATTGGCCTTGCCGCCCTCGCCGCGAAGGGTCATGCGGCCGAGTTCGAACTGCGCCCTGGCGTCACCGAAGAACGAGGCGGCGTGAAAATAAAACTGGCGGGCACGCGGCAGATCCACCGCGACCGGGCTGTTGGCAATCCCTCGCCGAAGGTAGTCGGCCAACGCCACGACAGCGCTCGAGACATATGCGGCGTTGGAGAAGCCCCCGTCCTCGTCCTGCTCGCGGACGATCTGCTCGAAAATCTTGTAGGCCTCGTAATCGTTTTCCGGAACGCCGTCGCCCTCGGCATACATCTTGCCGAGTTTCCAGCGCGCGCCCGGATGTCCCTTGTCGGCGGCGAAGCGCAGGGCCTCGAACGCCTCCAGCTTTTCGCCGCGCTTATAGGCCTTGAAGCCGAAGGAGAACAGCTCCAGCGATCCGGCGTCGGGATCGACCTTCGCCGCCGGATCGAGAGCAAGGCTCCGCCCGCCGCCCCCGGCCAGAGCCGTGGCGACAAGCGCAACCGAAAGGATCAGTCTAGACGTCCGCATAGCAGTGTTTTTCCGCGGCTCCGCCGGGATGGGTCACCGCGCCGTGGCGCGCCGTTCCAACCAGCTCCGCATATTTCCAGATGGCACCGGACTGGAAGTCGGTCTCCCGTGGCTGCCAGCCCTCGGCCCGCTGTTTCATATCGTCATCCGACAGGCCGACGTCCAGTGTGCCGTCGACCGCGTCGATGGTGATGATGTCGCCGTCCCGCAGAAGCGCGATCGGACCACAGACGGCCGCTTCCGGCCCGACGTGGCCGACGCAGAAGCCGCGCGTCGCGCCGGAAAACCGCCCATCGGTGATCAACGCGACCTTGTCGCCCATGCCCTGCCCGTACAAGGCCGCCGTCGTCGACAGCATCTCGCGCATACCCGGACCGCCCTTCGGCCCTTCGTAGCGGATGACCAGAACCTCGCCTTCCTTGTAGTCGCGCTTGGAGACGGCCTCGAAAGCGGCCTCTTCGGAATCGAAGCAGCGCGCCGGGCCGGAGAACTTCAGGTTCTTCATGCCGGCGACCTTCACAATCGCGCCATCGGGCGCGAGATTGCCCTTGAGGCCCACGACGCCGCCGGTCACCGTGATCGGCTTGTCGGCCGGGCGCACGACATCCTGATCCGGATTCCAGGCGACTTTCGCCATGTTCTCGGCGATGGTGCGGCCGGTGACTGTCAGGCAATCGCCATGCAGATAGCCGTGCTCGAGCAGCGTCTTCATCAACAGCGGAATACCCCCGGCCTCGAACATGTCCTTGGCGACATAGCGGCCGCCCGGCTTCAGGTCGGCCACATAGGGGGTCTTCTTGAAGATCTCGGCGACGTCGAACAGATCGAATTCGATGCCGCATTCATGCGCGATCGCCGGCAGATGCAGCGCCGCGTTGGTGGAGCCGCCCGAGGCCGCGACCACCGCCGCGGCGTTCTCCAGCGCCTTTCTCGTGACGATATCGCGCGGCCGGATGTTGCGGGCGAGGAGTTCCATGACGATCTCGCCGGAGGCGTAACAGAACTTGTCGCGAATTTCGTAGGGCGCCGGAGCGCCGCAGGAATAGGGCAGCGCCAGGCCGATCGCCTCGGCCACGGTCGCCATGGTGTTGGCGGTGAACTGCGCGCCGCAGGAACCGGCCGACGGACAGGCGACCTGCTCGATTTCGTCGAGGTCGGCGTCGGACATTTCACCGACGGAATGCTTGCCGACCGCCTCGAACATGTCCTGCACCGTCACCTGCTGGCCCCGGAACGTTCCGGGCAGGATCGAGCCGCCATAGATGAAGACGGACGGCACGTTCAGACGCACCATCGCCATCATCATGCCCGGCAGCGACTTGTCGCAACCGGCCAGCCCGACCAGCGCATCATAGGCATGACCGCGCATGGTCAACTCGACGGAATCGGCGATCAGGTCGCGGGAGACCAGCGACGCTTTCATGCCCTGATGGCCCATGGCGATCCCGTCGGTAACGGTGATCGTGCAGAATTCGCGGGGCGTGCCCTTGGCGGACGTGACGCCCTTCTTGACCACTTGCGCCTGGCGCATCAGCGAGATGTTGCAGGGCGCGGCTTCGTTCCAGCACGAGGCGACGCCGACCAGCGGCTGATGGATTTCCTCTTTGGTCAGGCCCATCGCATAAAGATACGAGCGGTGCGGTGCCCGCGACGGACCTTCGGTCACGTGTCGGCTGGGCAGCTTGTTCTTGTTGATTGCGTGCGCGTCCATCGTCCCCTCGTACTCTTTACCCGCCGCGCGACCAGACCCAGGCCACACCCGTTGAGGTGACGGCGTTTTGTGGCGGCAACGGGGCGTTGTGTGTCGCCGGCGACTATAATCGATGCACTCCTGCAATAGTGTTGCCGCGATCCCACAGCGGCGATTTCGCGCAGCGAATAGTGAGCGCCAAACGCCAAAAGGCGCGCCCATCGGACGCGCCCTTCGTCGTTCGCTCTTGCCTTGAAGCCCTGTGGAAGGCCCCGCTCCGGCGTCAGAAATTCAGCTTGATCGAAGCATTTCCAGCCAGCACGATGTCGTTGCCGACGGTGCCGTTGAAATAGGCGCCGTCGCTGATCGACTGCGCGCCATCGGTCCAGTAGCCGACGAGGCCGCCAACGCGGACCTCGCTCCACTTGTTGGCCTTGAACGAGACGCCACCGGCCATGGTGTAGAGATCGGTGTAGGTCGTCTCGGAGCCAGTCGAAACACCGCGGTCATAGCCGATGGAGATCGCGCCGGCGATCTCGTCGGTGAAGGCCCGGCCGATGCCGATCGAGGCCGTATAGCCGTCGCGCCAATTGTAGGGCGAGACGCTCGATCGGGTCACGCCGCCGGTGGTGATGGAGCTGATAGCCGACTTGTTGGTGCTCCAGTCCGTCCAGCGGAACGACCCGAGCAGCAGCGTGCCTTCGGCGATGCCGGTCTGCGCATTGATGTAGAGGCTCTGTGGGCTCGTGACCTCGTTGAAGCTCGACGTGCCGACAGCCAGCGGCGTGCCGACAGGCGGCGCGACATTGGGGATCACGACCTGCTGGCCGCCGCCTCCGATGACATAGGCGTCGCCCGCCACGGCTACCGTACCGGTGCCGGTAAACGTGTCGTGGGTCACTTCCGAGCGGTAGAGAACCTGGGCGCGCAGCGCGATCTCCGGCTTTTCATAGGCAAGCCCCACCCGATAGCCGAATTCGTAGTCACCGCGCGTATCCACAGTGGTCTGGACCGGGAGGAAAATGGGCAGCGACCCGAGTGACGGCGGAGTGGTTCGGCCCGTCGGGACGGAAGAAGCGCTGCTGCCCTGGAAATTGAAGTCTTCGGCGAACACGCCGCCAAGCAGGCTGAACCGGCCCATGTCGCTGGCGTAGCTGACGCGGCAGGTCATACCAAACTCGTTCGAGTCGAACTCGTTGGCCAGCGTGCGCGATCCAGCCGTAGGCCCGGCAGGAAGCGCGCCGCCGGGCGAGCCCGTGTAGTCCGAATCTGCTGCGAAGGAGATGATGTAGGTACCGGCGCATCCGAAATTTTCGCCGCCGAAACCGACCGCGTAGGTCGGAATGTTGTAAGCTTGGGCGTAGTCACCGAAATCGCCGCTCTGGCCGTTGATCGACTCGAACCCGCGCATCGGATTCACATAGATCAGACCGGTCCGCATCGAGAACGGTCCCGATTCATACAGGATATCGGTGTCGGCCGTGCCCCGCTGAAATCCGCCCGCCAGCGCCGTCGTCGTCAGCGCCACGCTGGCGATCGATGCGCAGGCCATCAGGTTCCGAAGTGTCATCGTGGTCCCCCCGTTTCAAGCTCCCGTATGGAAAGAGCTTATGCCCAGGGAGTTGACGCAAACGTAAACGAGAAATTCGTTTGACGTAACGTACCTGCCAACACCTGGGCCCAACTTGCGGCTGTCGCGCAACAGAATGACCTGGGGTCAGGCGCGACTTTAGAAATTGGCCTTGACGCGTTGGATTTCCTGTAATTTACGCGATCAACCGCAGACGCGATTTGACCTAACGCAATGCGCGTCGTCGCTTCGGTTCGCCGGTGCCAGGATTTCCGCCGCTAGCGTGCCAAAAATGTGACAAGCTTCGTCATCCAAGTGAACCCGCTTTATGTCCACCGCGAAGATGATTCGCGATCACCGGAACGATAGAAATGTGTTGCGGCGGCTATCGCAGTCGCTCCAGCCCGGTGGCAAGCTTCTCGGCCTCGAGCCGATAGACCTCGCGTTTCTCCCGCTCCTGCTCGACGACCTCTTCGGGCGCATTCGCCACGAATTTCTGGTTCGACAACTTCCGGTCGATTCGCTCGATCTCCGCCAATGCCTTGGCCTCGGCCTTCTCCAGTCGGCTCCGCTCGGCCGCGATGTCGATCATGCCAGCCAGCGGCAGGGCGAAGGTGGCGCCCCCGGCGATGATCTGGGCCGACTGGTCGGGCGCGCCATCGCGGGTCTCGATCGAGGCAAGCCGGGCCAGTCGCTTCAACGCCGTGCCGTGCCGATCAAGCCGCGCCGCTGTCGACGCGTCGGGAGCGATCGCCAGCAGCGCCGCTTGCGCGCCCGCCGGCACGTTCATCTCGGCGCGAACCGAACGGATCTCGGACACAACGGCAATCAGCCAGTTGATGTCGTCGGCGGCAGCCGGATCGGCGAAATCCAGCGATGGCCAGGCTGCGTGGCACAGCAGCGAGGGCCGAGTCTCCGCCGTCGTTGCCCACAATTCCTCGGTCATGAACGGCATGAATGGGTGCAACAGCGCGTAGATGCGGTCGAGCACCGATCCCATCACGATGCGGGTTTCGTTCGCCGCCGCCTCGTCGCTGCCGCCGAGCGTCGGCTTGGCGAGTTCCACATACCAGTCGCAGAACAGGTTCCAGACGAAGCGATAGAGCGTCGCCGCCGCGTCGTTGAAGCGGTAGGCGCCGATTGCCGCTTCGGTCTCGGCGATGGTGCGGCCAAGTTCGGTGACGATCCAGCGGTTCAGCGGCAGCGTCAGTGGCGCCGGGTTGAGCGCGGCACCGTGGAGCGCCCCGTTCATCTCGGCGAAACGGGTAGCGTTCCAGAGCTTGGTGCCGAAATTGCGGTAGCCGGCGATGCGCTGCGGATCGAGCTTCACGTCACGGCCCTGCGCGGCCATGATCGCCAGCGTAAAGCGCAGCGCGTCGGCGCCATATTCGTCGATCAGATCGAGCGGGTCGACGACGTTGCCCTTTGATTTCGACATCTTGGCGCCGGTCTTGTCGCGGACCAGCGCATGGACATAGACCGTGTGGAACGGCTCCTCGTCCATGAATTCCAGCCCCATCATCATCATCCGGGCGACCCAGAAGAAGATGATGTCGAAGCCGGTCACCAGCACGCTCGTCGGATAGTAGGTGGCGAGCTCCGGCGTCTTCTCCGGCCAGCCCAGCGTCGAGAACGGCCACAGCGCCGACGAGAACCAGGTGTCGAGAACGTCCTCGTCGCGATGCAGGAAGCCGTCGCGGCGGGCCGGATCGGCCGCCATCGCCTTGGCTTCGTCATCGGAGATCGTGCCGTTCATGACGTAGTGGGCGAGCGCGGCGGCGACCGCTTCCTCCTCGCTCTTTTCGACGAAAATTTCGCCGTCCGGCCCGTACCACGCCGGAATCTGGTGGCCCCACCAGAGCTGGCGCGAGATGCACCAAGGCTGGATGTTCTCCATCCAGTCGAAATAGGTCGTTTCCCAGTTCTTCGGGACGAATTTGGTGCGACCCTCGCGCACGCTGGCGATCGCCGGCTCGGCCAGCGTCTTGGCGTCGACATACCACTGGTCGGTCAGGAAGGGTTCGATCGGCACCCCGCCACGGTCGCCATGCGGCACCGTATGCGCGTGGTTCTCGACCCGGTCGAGATAGCCTCGCTCCTCCATCATCGTCACGACCATATCGCGCGCGGCAAAGCGATCCTTGCCATCGAGTTCGGCGACCGTGCGATCGAGATCGTCCGACGGCTCGACGCCATCGAGAAAGTCCGGATTCTCGGCCAGAGTGACCGCCGCGGCGACGGTCAAGATGCTGATCTGCTGCAGATCATGCCGCTTGCCGACCTCGAAATCGTTGAAATCATGGGCAGGCGTCATCTTCACCGCGCCGGTGCCGGCCTCCGGGTCCGGATATTCATCGGCGACGATCGGTATGCGGCGGCCGACCAGCGGCAGGATGACATGCTTGCCGACAAGGTCCTTGTAGCGTGGGTCGTCCGGGTGGACGGCGACGCCGGTATCGCCCAGCATGGTCTCGGGCCGGGTCGTCGCGACCACCAGATAGTCGCGCGTTTCGTGTCCCGCCGGCTCGCCGTCGGAGGGTTTCCAAGCGACGCGGTTGCCCTCGTCGTCCAGATTGTAAGGGTGCTCGTAGCTCGCGCCGTCAGCCAGCGGATAGCGGAAATGCCAGAGGTGGCCCGCCACCTCCTTCTGCTCGACCTCCAGGTCCGAGATCGCCGTCAGCAGCTTCGGGTCCCAGTTGACCAGCCGCTTATCCTTATAGATCAACCCTTTACGATAGAGCTCTACGAACACATGGAGAACCGCCTTCGACAGCCCCTCGTCCATGGTGAAACGCTCGCGCGACCAGTCGCAGGAGGCACCAAGCCGGCGCAGCTGCTCGAGGATCGTGCCGCCGGATTCGCCCTTCCATTGCCAGACCCTATCGATGAAGGCGTCGCGGCCCATGTCGCGGCGACCCGGCTCTTTACGTTCGGCCAATTGCCGCTCGACCACCATCTGCGTGGCGATGCCGGCGTGGTCGAGGCCCGGTTGCCATAGGACATTCTTCCCTCGCATGCGCTCGAAGCGGATCAGGATGTCCTGCAGCGTATCGTTAAGGGCATGCCCCATATGGAGCGAGCCGGTCACGTTCGGCGGCGGTATCACGATCGAATAGGCTTCGGCGCCTTCGGCCGCTCCCGCCCCAGCCCGAAAGGCGTCGGCCTTCTCCCAGCGTTCGGCAATGCGCGGCTCGATCGCCGCGGCGTCGTAGGTCTTTTCAATCATGACATGTCCGGTGGCCCCGGCACGGGGCATTGCCCGAGGGCGTTGAAGCGTGCCTTCCGGTTACAGCCTCGCTTTCGCGGCTGTCAACGAAGAGCGGCTCGCGACACTCCCGGGACCCCGGAAAACAGCCTTCGTCGGCGCGATCAGCGGCGGCCGCCGCGCGCGACCCGCTCGATTTCCTCGCGGACCAGCTTCTCGACCAGGCTCGGCAGATTGTCGTCCAGCCACTCCTGCAGCATCGGCCGCAGGATTTCGCCCACCGTCTCGTCGATGGAATCCAGATGTTCCTCGCGAATGACGCGCGCAAGATTGTCGAAGGATGCGGCGACGCGGCTGCCCGTTTCCTGTGAGATCAGTTCGTGGATCGGTGCGCTGGCCGCGTTTCCGTGAAGGCTCGGACCGCTCGCCGAACTTGCCTCCTTGGAACCTGCCGGCAGGTCGAGTGCGGCCGCTTCCGTTGTAGCGGCAGCCGGCGACGACGCGGTCGCAACCTCCACCGCGCCCGATTGCCCTTCCACCTGCGATTCAGCCGCAATCTGGCTGGCGTTCTCGATCAGTTCGGACGCGAACCCCTCCTCGTCGAACTCGCCCACCGCATCTTCGTCATCGTCCAAACCAATCGTCTGGTCGCCATCCGGCAGCGGGTCCACGGTCTCGCCCTCGTCGCCCTCTGCATCGATCGCGTTTGACAGGGCGCCAAGATAATCGTCATCGCCCTCTTCGATCGGCTCCGAAGCTTCAGACGGGACAGCGCCGGCGCGCACCGCCTCGATGCGGCGCTCGGATACGGAGGCCAACGACACCGCGCGCAGCCGCGCGGTCGACAGTGACGAATCCTCGCCGGACTCAACGAGACCATCCTCACCCTGCATCACCTCGGCCGTCTGCCGATCCGGCAAGCTACCCATCTCGGCGACGGGGTCGACCTTCAGCCCCGCGGTCGACTGTTCGGCGCCAGCCTCGCCGGGCTGCTCGGCAAACATGGAATCCACCGGCTTGACGGGCGGCACGATCCCCAGCCGGGGGCGTCCCGGCGCAGTTGTGCCGTCGGCAGCGGGTGTGGCGGTACCGGCGCTCGGTGGCTTGGCCGTCTCGTCTCCAATCGCCCCCGAAGCGACAGACGCGCCGTCGGATTCGGATGGCGTTTCGGCTCTCCAGACCACCGCATCGGCCGCCAGCTCCGCAGCCTTGCCGGCGGCGTTTGCCGGCTCGCCGTGCAAAGGCTCGAGATCGGGCGCTTGTGTCGCGATAACGGTCTCGTCGCCGCTCTCGATGATCCGTCTGATCGAGGCCAGGATTTCGTCCATCGACGGCTCACGGGCCGAAAGGGCATTGCTCATGGGACGCTCCCGCAAATTCCGCGACAAGGGTCGACCCTATCGATCGAATCATGCGCGAAGCCTAAATGGAAAGAGCCCCGGCGTGAATCCCGCGAGCCCTTTTGGGGAAACTATCACCAGCTTCTTGGCCGAGGCTGTCGCGATGGCGGCCTCGGCCGCGACACGTACGCGGAGTGTCTACCGCCCGTCCGGCGTTCTCAGACCGTACCATTGGTCCTGGACCTGCTCGTAATGCTCTTCCGGCTTGTAGGTCTTGCCGGCCAAGCCGAGCCGCTCGGCTGACAGCCGGCCGGTGGCCGAGACCACTGCATAGCCGGCCACCACCTCGTCGCGTTGCGAGCCGACGAGCAAAATCTGCGCCGAAATCACCTCGCCTTGAGCATTGAGGACGTCGAGCGTGGTCCGCTGGCCGACGTTGCGCTCCTCGATGACACCATCCAGGGCCAGGCGAGCGGCCCGCGATTGCGCCTGAAAGCCGGCGATGTTGGCACGGGCGGCCTGCAACTGTGCCCAGGCGCTCGCCACCGCCGTTCTCACCTGATCGCGGGTTCCGTCGACCTCGATCCGACGCTGGCCGAGCACTTCCTTGGACTGGCGGACCTTGGAACTCGCACGACCGCCCTGGTAGATCGGTATCGTCAATTGGGCGCCCACGGTCGCCGACACCTGGTTCTGCGTATTGACGTTCGGACGGCCGAGCGACGTATTGACGCCGGGCAGGTTGCCCCCATGGGTTTCGCTCAGCGCATAGGTATCATCAACACGGCCGGTCAGGCTCAGAGTCGGCAGCAGCGCGCCCTCGGCCGACTTGACCTGAAAGGCCGCCGCGTCGACGACGGCCAGCGTCGCTAAAATCGCCGGATGCTCGCGCTGAGATATGGCGACGGCCGAATCGAGCGACTTCGGAATGTAACCCGCCGGGGTTCTGCCCGGCTTCAGATTCGTTGGGGGATTGCCCACCACATCGAGATAGGTCGCCTCGCTGGAAGCGACCTGCGCCAGCGCGCTGTTGAGCAGCGCCGTCGCGAGGGCCTGCTGGGATTCGGCTTGTGCTACGTCGGTGCGCGTTCCCTCGCCCACCTCAAAGCGCGCCCGCGACGCCCGCACCTGCTCCTGCAGAAATCCGAGATTCTGGCGGCGTAGCGCGGCGATCTGCCGGTCGCGTAGCACGTCCATATAGGCGGTCGCCGCGTCGAACAGGGTATTCTGCTCGGTATTGGCGAGGTTTTCCCGCGAGGCGCGAACTTGCGCCTGCGCCGCGGCGACGTTGTTGGGGGTTTGAAAGCCGTCGAACAGCGTCTGGTTCAACTGGATACCAAAGCCGATTGATTCCGACCGCGCCGTCTGCGACGAAATATCGTCGCCGAAGGTCGTCCGGCTTCGGGTCGCGTTGGCAGAGCCTACACCGCTGACGAACGGCCTGAGTCCAGCCCGCGCCTGTGGAACATTCTCGTCGGTGGCACGCAGTTGCGCCCGCGCCGAATTCAAGCCCTGGCTGTTGGCGTAGGCCTTGGCCAATGCCCCGGTGAGGGTCTCGGCCATGGCGGGAACTGACAAGAACGTACCGGCGACAAGTGCGGCGACAATCCAGATACTACGCAACCCGATGACTCCATACCGCGGATGGGGTCGAGAAAAGCATGCCCGCGAACAATCCCTCGCAGACGTTTCCCGCTACGCCATTCCATACCGACGGTATTTGATCAGTATTGTAACGGTCTGATCAAGTGCGGACCTGAATTTCCAGTGGCTTTATCGTGAAACGAAACATATCTGCCACGACGATGTGATCAGAAGACGAATTCTCTCGCCTTGTCGAATCCGGGCAGCGGCTTCACGCTGCAATTGAAGCCGAAGCGGTCCGAGACGAGGCCGTTCTCGTCTTTGAAATAGAGCCTGGCCGAGGCGGCGTTTCCGACGCCTTCGACGACCACGAGACGCCCCCCTTCGCGCAACTGCTGAAAGAATGTGTCCGGCAAGCGCTCGACGGCCCCCTCGAAGAAGATCACGTCATACGGAGCCTCGGACGGGTAGCCATCCTCCAGCTTTCCCTCGACCACGACGCAGGTGACGTAATCGAGTCGCGCCAAATTGTCGCCCGCGGACGCGGCAAGGTCGGCATCCTCTTCCAGAGCGACCACCGAGCCAGCAAGATGCGACAGGACCGCCGAGGAGTAACCGGAACCACATCCGACATCGAGGACGACGTCGTCGGGCGTGACCGCGGCAAGTTGCAGGAGCTTGGCGAAGGGCGAGGCTTCCATGATGTAGCGGCCGTTGCCGATCGGCAGATCCTCATCGATATAGGCAAGCGGTTTGCGCGAGGCGGGCACGAACTCTTCCCGCGGCACCTGCAGGAACGCCCGCAGAATGTCGTGACGGGTGACGTCCGTGGTGCGGATCTGGTTGTCCACCATCTTCGTGCGGGCGGTCTCGAAATCCATGGTCGAAATCCTCGTGTCTCGCCGCATCGTCGCCTTGCGGCCGCCCCGTTTCCATAGTCGCGGCTCTTGCCGCGCGCAAGGCGGACCGGCCTCTGGGCGATGGCGGCGCGGTTCCGGCTCGGCGCGGGCCAAGGAGCGGCGGTTATCCCGCTCGCGACGCACACTTTCGGCGACCGGCCTCAACGCTCGATGCGGTCGATGAACCACCGGGTGAGCCGAGTCCAGACCTCGTCCTTCTCAGCAAAATCCTCAACCCCATGCTCGAGGTTCGGATTGTCGTTGACCTCGATCAGGAAAATCCCGTCGTCGGTCTCCTTGAGATCGACGCCGTAGAGTCCGTCGCCGATGCAGCGGGCTGCCCGCAGTCCGGCATCCAGCACATGCGGGGGCGTATCGCCGAGCGAGAACGCCCTGAACCCACCCTCCAAGGGTCGCCCGCCATTGTCGTGGTTGATGATCTGCCAATGGCTCTTGGCCATCAGGTACTGGACCGCAAACAAGGGCTCGCCGCCGAGCACCCCGATCCGCCAGTCGAAAGTCGTCGGCATAAATTTCTGGGCGATCAGAAGGTCGCTATCCTCCAGCCAGGCATTCGCCAGCGTCACCAGACCGGCGACGTCGTCGACCTTCTTCACGCCTCGCGAGAACGACCCGTCGGGGATCTTCAGCACCATCGGAAAGCCGAGCTCGTCCGCCGCCCTGGCGAAGTCCTCCTTGCCCCCGATCATCACCGATGACGGGGTGGCGACACCATTCGCCGCCATCAATTCGTTGAGATAGACCTTGTTCGTGCAGCGGATCATCGAGATTGGATCATCGATCACCGGCATGCCCTCCTGCATGGCGCGGCGAGCGAACCGGTAGGTGTGATTGGAAATCGAGGTCGTCTCGCGGATGAACAAGGCATCGAAATTGGCCAGCCGGGGCAGATCCTTGCGACCGATCGGTTCGACATCGACGCCGAGCCGGGCCGCGATGCGCGCCCAGTGCCGCAGCGTATCCACCGAAGACGGCGGCATGTCTTCCTTGGGGTCGTAGAGGGTGGCGAATGCATATTTCGCCGGAGTCTTGGCTTTGGCTGCGCGCCATTGGCGCGCGGTGTACCGCTCCATGGCGACGAGCAGGCGCGCCGTCTCGGCGCTGTCGAGCTTGCCGATCGAGGCAAAACCGATGCGCCGGATTCGCGGGCGTCCTGCTTTGGGCTCCAGATGGACTTCAAGGGCCGGCGCTCGAAACCAGTCGAAGATCAGCTTGGCGAAACGATCAAGGCGGGGGTCGTCAGCGTGGCCGAAATAGATGCGTATCGGGGCAGTCGGTGCTTCGCCCTTGTCGAGTGCCTTCGACAGCACGGCATCGAGCTCGGGCAAGGCGTTTTCGTAAAGCTTCTTTTCCGAAAGGTCGATCATCGTCTCGACCGAGGGGATGATGCGGTGGCCGCGGGCCTCGGCGAGGAGCGAGGCGTAATACCCCCTGCTTTGATAGGCGTAGGACCGCGACAGGTTGATGACCTTGGGCCGTTGGCCCCAGAACAGCCCGGATCGCGCAAGATAGTCGCGGCTGGTCATGACCTTGTGCGGCGTCGCGCCGTTGTCGAGATCGGACGCGCGCCCGACGAGGACGACCCATTGAGACATCGGACGACCTTTTAAGCCTCGCGCCGGGAGAGGAAAACGGCCGCGCGAAGGCCGACCTTGCCGAAACGCGCGATCCGGTCAAATGTTTCGTATGGAATCGGAAGACTCGCGGCGTCGGCGACGGATTCGCCGCGTTCGTCCGCCACCCAGGGATCGTGGATGATGATATGGCGGCCATCGTCGCCATGGGCGAGCACCCAGTGCGGCACCTTCTTGTCGAACATGTGATAGCCAGAAATCAGCACCACGGCGGTCTTGCCCGCGGCGATCGCGGCGCGCAGTTCAACGAGGGTGAACGGGCGAATGGTGACCGAAATCGCATAGGCGTCGGCGCGACGGCGAAAATCTTCCTGGGCAAGCGCCATCACCCGCTGCTTCTCCGCGCTGCGAACCCCTTCCAGGAACAGATCGCCCGGTTCCGAGACATGAATTTCGGCGCCGAGCCCGGCTTCATGCGCCGCCACCGCCAAGCCATAGGGCTCGCAGCCGCCGGGTCCCGACATCATGAAGATCGTCGTCGCCTCGCGCCAGAGGCGGATCTCCGCCACCGGCTCCAGCACAAAACCGGGAACATCCCGCGCCAGCGCCATCATCAGGCAGCAGGCGCCGCAGGTGAAATCCGTCGTCTGCTCATAATAGGGGACACCGGTGTCGATCGCCTGGTCGCCGCGCAGGGTCTTCTCGAAGCGAAGTGCCGGCATGTGGTCGGCATAATAGTCGAGATAGCGTCCGGTCGAGCGAAAATGACGGGAGCGATAGAGCGCGATCGCGGCGGCATTATCCTCGCGAACCTCAAGTCGAAGGGCGATGCGGTCGCGATCGAAGGCCGCGGATTCTGCCGCTTCGAGCAGCTTCCGGCCGGTTCCACGCCCCGACGCATCCGGTGCGATGGCGAGGGAGTAGAGCCGCGCAAGCCCCGTGCCGCGACGCAGCAGGATGGCCGCGTAGCCGACGACCCGGCAGGCTTGTGCAGCAAGTCCGCCATCCTCCGCGACCAGCACGATGGCACTGTCCGCGCTGACGAGATTACGGAACGAGCGGCGCGAGATGCGATCGACATCGAAAGCAGCCACCTCGATCTCGACCAGCCGATCGATATCATCCGTGCGCGCCGCACGGATGAGCATGTCGGCAGCGTCGGGGATGGCAGGCGCGGAAGGCGCTCGCGAATTGTTCCGAATCATTTTCTGTCTGTCGAGACGCTGGGCCGCGGATTTGACTAGGCGTGCGCCCAATCCCGACGGTTGGCAAGGCAAAGGATCCGGTGCCAGCGTGCGATACGACGACGGCATGCGCGTGATGCAATGGCGCAGGATGTTGGCGTTCTAAAATCGAGCGTTCACCAATGCCGACGTGTCTCGACCGCTCGGTCAGCATGGCGCTCGAGCCAGATTTTCCGAATGGGCATTTCCGGCCTTGCGGAAATCCAACGGAATCCGTAGGTACGGCGCCGGTGAGGCCTCGTGGCGGAGTGGTTACGCAGAGGACTGCAAATCCTTGTACGGGGGTTCGATTCCCTCCGAGGCCTCCATTCCTCTCCCTGATGTATAACGGACTACTTTCGGCTTTGGCCGACGCGCGCCGGCGACAAACCGGTGACGCGCCCTATTCTGCCGGAAAGAAGCGAGGGCCGACGATGCGAATGCCGCTGGCGGTCCGGCGGATTTCCTGCTGCGGTTGCGCCGCCTGGGTGATGTCGGGCCGCGGCATGGGAACCGGGATCGAAGCCGTCTCGCCAGGCTGTCTCGGAGCGATCTGAAGCGACGCCATTTCGACCGGCGCCTCGAACTGATCCGAGCCAACCACATCCTGAGCGTAAGCGGGAAGGGTCAGCGAGCCGAAGGTCAGGGCCAAGATCGTCATTCCGGTCTTCGTAAACATGTGCGCCACCTGCAATGTGTTTTCTTTTGGGCACAAGGCTTGGCGCGACATTCTGGTTCCCCGCCTTCACAATTATTATGAATCGAACGGTAACGCGGAGCATCGGTGCGTGGCCGCTCTCCGGCGAGGTTTGCGGATACGACGCTCCTTATAGGGTCGTCGCGACGAATGCTCTATGATGGCTGGTTCGTGGGCGGTTCGCGCGTTGGCTTGCCGGCTCGGCTCGCGTCGCGGGGCGAGCGGGCGCGTCCCCACTTCACCGTTGACCGGCGGCGCCAGCGGCGCACGAAGATCAGATCGACCGACAGGACGAGGAGCCCCAACGGGATCATCCAGAAGCCGAGAATCGGCAGGAAACCCAAGAGGCCGCCCACGACAAGGCCGCTTCCCAGGGCTATCCGCCATCCGCGGCTCGCCGGCAGCGGAAGTCTGCGACCGAATATCTCGATCCCGCGGCTCTCGGATTTGCGCTCGCCATCGCTTTCGTCGTGCTGCGTCTCTTGATCGCTCATCCTGCCGCCATGATTTACCAGTAGTTATCGGCCCGGCCCTTGAAATGGGAATGCGGCCGGCCGGAACAAAGCCATTTTCGCCATTCGCGCCGCGATCGGGGATTTTTCCTCAACTCGCGGCTTGGCAAGAGTGTCATCGTTTTGCTATAGGCACGCCAACGCGCCTGACGCGTCATTCCCCGATAGCTCAGTTGGTAGAGCGTTCGACTGTTAATCGAATTGTCGCAGGTTCGAGCCCTGCTCGGGGAGCCAAATTAAAGGCCAGAGCGTTGATTTTATTGATCAAATCCGCTCTGGCCTTTCTCATTCCCACTCCCACTCCCAACTACGTCGCGGTTAGATCCGAGCGGATTTACGAGGGGTATCAGACCAGTTCAGCGAGTCGCGAATGGCTAATCGGTGGGGACAGAGTCGCAGGCCAGCAGGACCGCGCTAATTCGGAAACCGTCTCCCATCGTCTTTAACTCCGCGACCAGTTGGTCAAAGAATGCGAACGTCTCCTCCCAATCCTGAGTCGTCATGGTGAGGCTCGCTTGCGTATGGTCGCCAGTGCGAGCCTGGTCCTCTTTTATGCCGTCTCGTAAACAGGCGACGGTAAGTGTAATCGCGTGCGCGGCGTCATCATTGAAATCAGCCAGCAATCCGTGTGCCTTTTCCATGGTAAGTCTCTCCTCATTCGCGGCCTTGTAAGCGCGCGTCATCATTGTTCCGCGACCCTTCATTGAGCCTCGGCTTGATTGCCCTTCACGGGCGCTTTGCATTGGGGTCTCGCATAATGGGTTGCGGCGAGACGATGGCCCGACATCGCCGGGCGTGTGACCGAACCGTGCGGCTATTCCGCTGGACCGTCAATCGAGGTCGGCGAGGATGCACACAAAACGTCGTCGCCGTTCGCTGTTGGTTCTGCGGGCCGCTATGCCGCCACGTCGTCGTTGTCCGCCGCCGGCTCCGCATCGAAATAGTGACCTGCATAGCCCAACGCCTCCGCACTGGCGCCGGTCAGTCGCTCGATGTCCTCGCGTAGCTGCTCCACCAGACGTCCGATGCGGCGAAGATTGTACTCGGTGACGGGGTCCATCTCCACCGGCAACATCTCGATAACCGCCGATAGCGTCGCCAGCTTGAACAACAAGCCGTCGCCGTTGCCGCTAGGGTGGAACTCGGCTTCTGCCTCCAGCGCCCTTAGACGGTCGAACAGCGCCCACGCCTTGGCGTCCGATATGGGGCTGGTCGTCAGGATCTCCCGTTGCGCGGCGAGTGCGCGGCTGGCCTGCCGGGCAAGCTGCGGCCCGACGTGGCGTGCCGTCGCCGCGCTCATGCCGACACCGAGGCGTTGTCGTTGGCCGGCTGCCGGTACCAGGCTCGATCGAGGAACCTCACGATCTGACCTGCAGACACGACAGCCGCGAAGTCACGCAGAAGGATGTCCACAGTTTCGGTCGGGAAATCCTCCCGCCCAATTGCGCGACACAGCTGCCAGAATTCGAGGCGACCAAATTCCTCCACGCGCGGGTCCTCGTCTACCAGGACGATAGAGCGTTCGAACTCTTGGTACGGGGCGGCGATCTCGCGGGCAGTGTAAACGAGGATCGCGTCGTCGATGACCTCGGAGTCGACGATCTCGAGCCGAGCGTACCGGGCTTCATCGGTTGCGGTATCAGCGATGGCATTCTGATGAATAGTCATGTTTTAGGTCTCTGCATTGGACCGGCTTTCTGACGGCCGGGAAGGCGTACCTTCAAACCAGCAAGCGGCACTGGCACCGGGAGTGTCAGAAACACGTCACAGAGAGAACGTGCCCGACCGCCTTCCCTCAAGATGAGGTCTTGTATAGCGGCCGGACTCCCGGCATAGTACTACCGTTCGTGCGCGGCTCGCAGTCCGGCACGTTCCCTTGCAGTCAGATCTTTGGCGAGATCAGTCCTGCTCTGTAGATGAGACTACCGCCTTGGCGGTGCGACTCGGGAGTTTCTGACGCTCCGAGGACACACATACCCACCGACCGAAGCAGAAGCAAGCGTTCCTTACGGGGCGCCTGCCTCTCTGTGGCATAAATGTCGCCGGAAGGAGGCAGAGCCGCAGTGAAGGCTAGCAGGACGCAAGCAAATACCATTTTACCAATCTACCACTTGCTTGATAGCTGCTTGTGGCAGGGTCAGTCAAATATGACAACCTTGTTCGGTCTTCGCATTCAGGGCTGTCGCCTGATGCTGTCAGTCGCTTTCCTCTTCAGAGAATCCGAACATTTCAGCTAACTCCTCATCTGAGAACAGTGTCTCAAGCGAAAGTTCGACACTAATGCTGGATGGATGTCGCCTTGAGGGTGCTGCCTTCTTGCTCTTAGTGGGCGGGCGCAGAGAGTCTGGCACTAATGCCCAAAAATCCGCCTCCGAGATGATGTCTATTTCGTGCCCTGTGTCCCGGAGAATCTCGGCCTTTCGCTGCTTGCTGCTCTTCTCGTATCCCGCGAGCTTGTCCCTATCTTGGAGACCTACGACCAGTATTGCCGCTTTTTTCGTCACCGCAGCGGCGGTCGTGAAGCCAAGTGCGTTCGCGATTTCCTCGGCTTTCGCTCTGGGCGCCCCTAGCTGACCCGTGAATACGATCGTTTGGCCGTAGAAAATCCCGTCGCTTATACCCTGCCTTTCCGCATGGCTCTTTCGTCCCCTGGTACGCGGCTGCCGTGCGCGTGCAAGCCAGTCTCCCGGCTCGATCCCCGTTTCTGAGACGGCTCGTCTGAATATGATCTCGGTGACGCGGGCGTCCTCTAGCGCGTCGTGATGAGAAAAGGTGAGTTCGAAGTGCCGGCAGAGGTTCCGAAGACCGTAACCGCTGCGGGCAAAATCGGGCCATGCCCGGCGAACCACCGCCTGGTTGTCGAGCCACTGTGCCGGAATCGGAGGCAGATCGTGGCGTTCGGCCGCTCTCATCATGGCGACACGATCAAAAGGACCATGATGCAGCACGATCTGATCACGGAGGCGGCGTGACAGGTCATCGTAGATCTCCGTGAGGGAGGGGGCCTCCCTCACGTGCGCGGGCGTGATCCCGTGGATCGAGGTATTGAATGGATCAAAGAAATCCTTCGGATCGATGAGAAATGAATCTGACGCAATGACATCCCCCTCTCGAACCTCGATGAGCCCAATCTGGCAAATCGATGAATAGTCGGGATTAGCTGTTTCCAGGTCTAGTACGAAATAATCCACTCAAATGGCTCCCAAGGTTATTGGGAGATCATGCTGGTCGCATGGGAGATTGTCGAGGCGCACCTCCACTCACCCAAACGCCGCCACCGCCGTCTGCCAGTTCGGGTCGTCATAAAGACTGCCCGCCTCGGCACTACCGCCCGCAGCCGCACGATTGACCGCCATTGCCGCGGCGATAGCACCATCGATTGAAAGATGCCGCTTACCCTTGTGGAGTCGCACCTTGTGGCCATGGCTGTTCGTCTCGACTTCGACGTTGGCGAAGCAGAAGCGGAGGATTTCGTGCCCGCCATGCTTGAACCGCTTGGCGACAATCGCCCGCTCCAGTTCAGCAATTGCCGGCATCATGGAAAGGCTGCCCTGCCGGTGTTCGATCGCCGGCAAGCCTTCGTCCAAAAGGTTGTTCAAGACGTTGCGGGCCAGCGCCGGATCGAAGGCAATCTCGCGAACATCGAACCGGTCGCATAACTCGCGAATATTATCCTCGACAGCACGGAAGTCGACCACGTTGCCCGGCGTCGCAGTGATCAGCGATTCATCGGCCCACCGCACATATGGTGCCCCGGCCTGATCCTGCCGCTGGCGCAAATTCTCCTTTGGACAGAAGAACCACGGAACCACGATGTAGCCATCACCATTACGAAATGCGGCGACGATGACGGTAAGATCGCCCGATGAGCTGAGGTCGACGCCAATCCAGCAAGGCAAGCCTTGCAGTTCCGAAAGGTCGATCGGCTCGGAGCCGGCATCGTAGGTCGCCATATCCACGAAGGGCGAGGTCGAATGATCAGGCCAGAAATTGCAATGGTATTGGCGGAAGGCATCTTGATCGGCGGGCCGGTTCTCGGCTTCCCGAGCCATTGCCCGCAAGCCCTTCAGATCGGGATATCCGAGCGTCAGGCCGGGATTGACATCGTGCCATAGCGCCTCGTCTTTCCAGTCAGCGCCAGCATCGGGCTCGAAGAGCACAGGGAGGAAGGATGGATCATCGATTTCGCCCTTGGCAACCTTGCGGGCGTAAGAAACGAGATCGAACGCAAGATTTTCCTGTCCGCGCCCTGCCGTGGTGGTGATGACGTGCAGGGACTCAGGCGTCTTCGCCAAGCTGGTTTTCAGCGCTTCCCAAAGGTCGCGCTTCTTCCATGCATGGATTTCGTCCGACAGAAGGAAGTTCACCGTCCTGCCGTGCTGTGTCGCGCCGTCGCTGGATATGGACTCGTAGGTCGCACCTTTTCGCGGATGACGTATCTTGTGAGTACCGATGCGGATTTGCAGCTTGCCGGCGATTGCAGGATCAGCCTGGACGATGCCGAGTGCTTCGTCATAAGCGATAAGTGCCTGTTTGGAATCCGCCGCTGCGCTCACCGTCTGGCCGTTCGGGACACGTTCCGGGCCGAAAGTATGGAGCGCTATAAGCGCGGCTCCGATGGAAGTTTTCCGGGCGCCTCTCGGGATCATGGCGAACACGGTACGGACCTGCCGCTGGCCGTCGTCATCACGTGGACCGTAGATGCGCCGCACCAGACGCTCCACCCAGGGATCGAGCTGGAATTGCCTGCCGGGAAGCCGCGATTTTGGATGCTTCAACGCCAGAAGGAAATCGACCGCCCGCTGGCCATAACCCATGGGATCATCAATCGGGCTGTCATCGAACAGCCATGCGGGTCGCGCCATATTGGCTCCTTAAAGGTCTAGCGGATTGTCTTCGTCATCCTCATGCGCGCCGACTCGACTGCGGCTGGCAGGTGTCAGACCAAGTTCGGCCGCCCAGCGACGAGCCTCGGCAGTGGACTCGCGCAATGTAGCGAAGGCCGGATGCCGTTTCAGTTCCCCAAGCCGGTTTTCGACGTAGCCGCCATCTTTTGCGATGGCGGCCCGTGCAATCTTAATGTCGCCGGACGCCTCGCAGAAACGTTCAACCGCGCCGATGTCGGCAGGTGAAAGCACGCGCCGCTCGACAAGGACCGGCATCACGCGCCGCCATTCCGCCTTGGCTTCAGTGCTCATGTCGGCGGGCGGTTTCGGAACCTTGCGCACGGCATCGCCGATCGGTTTCGGCTCGGCCTTACGGCCGCGTGTGTGGTGGCTCATATCCCCGCCTGCGCCAGCGTCTCGTTGATCGCGTCGGCGCCGAGAACGCGCCGAAGGCCAGACGAGTCGTCCTCGCCGTCTACGCCGTCAGGGAGAGCCCTCCAGTCCTCGTGCTTTATCCACTCAGCCATCGTCCCGCCCATAGCGATGTAGACGGTGCGCGCCGCATCCATCACCGCATGGGACAATGCGCAATCCATAAACCAGACGCCGTTGCAGCGCCGGCTGGATAGCTCTACTCGCGGCGGACTGGCCGACAGTCCACCCTTCGCCGTGCGCATCAGCGCGCACTGGCGCAGGAGCATGCCGCGAGCCTCGCAATCGAAGAAAGCGATAATCGTGTTACCGGCTTTATTCGGGCGCTGGTCGACAATCGACAGCCCCTTGATTTTGATCTGGTCGGTCATCAGAAGATCCACAGTCGGTGCGCGTTGATCGCCGCAGAAACGTCGGGCAACTCATCAAACCTGTCGCCGATCACGATGGATTCCCGATTTTCGAAGTAGTGCGCCACCGTGCGACGGATGGCGTTGATGAGGTCGGCGGGGACATCCTCAGGCGCGGCGCCATAGCCGGCGACGAATTCGACCGTCACGGCGTCCGGACGCTCTGCGCTCTGCGGCCAGGATTCGCCTTCCGCCGGGAGGAGGAACGGGCGCTCAAGCCCTCCGATGCCGTAGGTGCGGAAAGCGGCAAGGGTCTGCTCGACTCCGTCCGTGTCGAGATACTTCACTGACGTGATTGATTGGACCGGCGACGTAGGAATGGTGATCCGCGTCGAAAAGGCGTCGAGCGACAGCCGCCAGGTCTGCGAAATGAGGCAGCGCCCCAGCAATCCGAACGGGCCATCGAAGCGGCTTACAGCGGCCTTGATATATGACGCAATTAGCACATCTTCATCGGCGTAATCGATTCGAGAGTGCTGCTTGAAATCGACGGTCGGAAGGACTTCCGCCGCCGGTCCAGTTACGCGAATCAGAGACATTTAATTGTTTCCTTAGTAGTGCTAATGGGTAAGGGGCGTCAGCCTTTTGCGACTGCGCCAATTCGAGCGCGTCGTGCGCGACGGGGGGGCGTCGGTGCGAGGCCACCCGGCCAAAGTCGACGACCACCCCCGGAGGTTGTGTTGCGGCTGCGACACACAACCACGCCCAGCATCAAGCTGCGGTGCGGCGTGGCATCTCGTGATCTGGCCTGCGAACCGCGTCCACGCCGATGGTGTAGAGCAGGCCGTCATCGCCATCGACGATGGTAACAAACTGCGAGGCC